>JBQTHI010000145.1:0-5849 GCA_052390035.1 Actinomycetota bacterium
CCTTTTTCCCGAAAGGCGGTAGAAAGAACGTTCCGTACTTTGGGTTTCTTGGACATACCGCGAGAGAAAGGTGGAGCCTGGTCTTGACTAGATCAAGTCCGCGACGGACCACGCCCTAGCAATCGCGAGGAGCTGTGAAAAGCCTGAGATCAATCGTCGGCGTCGGCACCGAGGGTCGCATGGGCCAGCCGACGCCGCGCATCGTCGACCCGATCGATGCCGGCAAACCCGGTGGCGACGATTGAGTCCGTGACCGCGGCTTTCACCCTTTCGACCACCTTGCGACCGAGACGGCGGCCGATCCAGCCGGCGTGAATCCTCAGAACAAAGCCCAGCAACATGCTGATCACCAGCGACCCCGCCACCAACACCAGCGGCATCGGAACCGGCCCGAGGTACGGGAAGTCGACGGTCGTTACTACTAGACCGGCGGGGCCAAAAATAACGGTGAGATACCACGCGATTGCAAAGAGCAGCACCGCCCCGGTCAGCAACTGGATGAACCCCAACACCGGCCACAGGACCGACGAGGGAGTTTGGAGATCGGCGGCGGCTTCCCGGGTGGAGCGGTCGAGCGCCCTGGTCAGGTCGACTTCGACGCTCCGCGCCCCCAGCGCCGAAAGGAGGGCCGGTCTCGCCGGGGCGGGAACCGCCGCCGATGCCATTACCAATGCCGACCGGACCGGATTGAGGATGAGGCCCAGGCTGCCATGCTGTCGCCAATCCCGCAGATAGGCCCCCGGATCGGCGCGGCGTCTCTTGGTGCCGGTGGCCCATGCCAGCAAGCTGAGAATCCGAGCCAGCAAGGATCCTCCTTGGCGACTCGCCCGGTGACTGACACTGGTGTGAACCTGCCGCTCCACCCCGGGAAGATCAACCAGGGTAAGGGCACCTTCGACAGCTGCATTGACGGCCACCGCCCGTTCGCGGTCATCGAGGAGGGGGCGATGCGGAGTTTCCGGCTCGACCCCGGCCACACGCGCTGTCTCAGCTATCTGAGTGCGGACATCGGTAACTGCCTTGGCGACGACTATCGCCTTGGCGTCGGCCGCACTCGAAAGATCGGCGCGGAGCGCATCTATTCCGCTCCCGTCAACCGCCGACACGACATCGACCACCACGTTGCTGAGGCCAATAGTTGCCAGCCGTTGGCGCAAGTCATCGGTCAGCACCTTGTGATCCTCGGGTCGCAATCGATCGGCCTTGTTGAGAATGAAGCGCATCCGAGCGCGATGCGGGACCATCGACCGCAGGTAGGTGTGAAGACGCTCATCGTCATACTTCTCGGGGTCCACTACCCAGGCAACCGCATCGATTCGGGGGAGCAGGGCATCCACCGCCAACCGGTGCTCCAGCCGGATACTGTCAAAGTCTGGGAGGTCAAGGATCACCACTCCATCCAGTCGGGGAAGCTCGTGACCAACGACGCGGTGAACGCCCAACCAGTCGAGCAAGGGCGATACTTGCCGGCGATCGGTTTCCGCCACCCAGGCGACCGGCATCTCGGTCGTCGGTCGCAAGGCCCGGGCCGGGCTCACCGACTTTTCAGCCAACGCATTGAGCACCGAGGATTTGCCGACTCCGGTGCCGCCAGCCAGAGCGAGCACATAGACCTCGCCGGGAAACCCCAGCCTCTCAGTGATGCGATCGATCAGCTGCCGACCTTGCCCAGCCTTTTCCCCCAGTCCAAGCTCGTCGGCTGCGGCCGTCGCCTGGCGCAGGGCGTCGATGGAGGCGGCGAGGGTCATTGCGCCACCGACCGGGCTGCCTGGTGAGCCAAACCTCGAAGGCGATCAGCCAGATCGGTTCGCTCGGCCAGCGGACCGAGGGCAACCAAATACCGCTCACGCTCGTCGGCGAACCGCTGATCGAAGATCCCCGCCAAGTGCGCCCTGCCACGACTGACGAAGCCGGCCACGTTGGCCTCGCCAAAGATCGTCTCGAGGAGCTTCTGGTTGATGACCGCGGCTGCGGCGCCTATCCCCAACTCGGCCCCGGTCAGACCACCCGTGTGGAGAAAGACGGCCAGCATCGCGCTGGTCGCCAGCACGTTTAGCCCGACGCTTGCCGCCAGCGCCCTTCCTCTTCGTTGTGCCCCCAATGACCGGATCTCCGAGCCGAGGTACTCCTCCCACCCTTCCAGATCCCGCTGTAGTCGAATGCCCAGATCGGGGGTGGCACCCCACAGCGTCGGGCTTGACGCAACCGCCAGCGCACCATAGGGATTTTCGCCCCAAACCATGGCCGTCTCCCTGGCGCAGTCGTCGGCGTGTCGAACGGCCGAGGCGACCAGGTCGGTGAACGCCGCTTGTTGGATGGCCGGGGTTGGCAGCGGCGGGCTCGGTCGCAGAAGATTGCGGAGTCCGGCGGCCAATCGTCCGACGCCTTCGGACAAGAAGCGGGCGACCGGCCCGGCATTGACGAAGTCGAGCCATTGGCGCAGCACCTCATTGCGAAGGAACGAGCCGGTTTCCATCTCCCTGCCGAGGGCAAGACGCCCTCGGCGGTAGCTCCGCTCCAGCTCCTTTATCAGCAGGGCCGATGCCTTCTGTTCCTGATCGATTTCGGCTGCGATGGCTTCGACCGCATCGGGCAGGCCGCGAAGGGCGCTATTAAGGCTGCGACGGGCCAGGTTCTTTCGCTTTTCGCCATCGGCTCGGAGTGCCGTCAACGCTTCGAGGATGGGTCTTACCGCCCCACGATCCAGTCCGTCGATCTCAGGCTCGAGAGCACCCTCGGCGACCACGACCACCTCCAGGGTTCCGAACGCTCCCTGCCCGTCGAGTTCGCCCCGGTCCAGCAGCGCTCGGAAGTCGGCGAGGACCGCCCCCGCCTCAGGACTATTCGCAGGCATGCGGTTGAGCACCATCATTAGCGGAACCCCGCGCTGACGCGCCCGGGCCAGGACGCTCCAGGGGACCTGATCGGCATATCGGGTAACTGTGGTGACAAAGACGACCAGGTCGGCGGCCTCCAGCAACTCGGTCGCCACCACTCGGTTGGACGTCACGACGCTGTCGAAATCGGGGGCATCGACGATGATCAACCCGGGAGTTATTGCCGGGTCGGTGATGATCTCAAGCAGGCCATCAGCTGACGAGCCCGAGACAAGGCCGTCCTCACTAACCGCGGCGACGTCTTGCGGGTGGACGAGAGCCACCGGTCGTCTGGTGGTGGGCCTGAGCAGACCCGACTCGCTCGCCCGGCCGCCGGCCATCGCGTTGAACAAGCTCGACTTCCCGGCGCCGGTGGAGCCCAGTAGTACCACCACCAGCGGTGCGGCGAGGTTGGCAGCCCGGGGCACCAGATATTCCCTTACGTGCTGACGCAGCCGGTCGGCGCGATCTTTGGTGCCGGGGTTGGGGGCCGTATCGACGCGCCGGCTCAGGGCATCGGCAAGGTCGACAAGTTGCTGGCTCAACTCCAGCAACTTACATCACGTTCCCGACACCCCGATGCGTTCAATGGCTCGTAGGATCGGCCGATGGCCAAGGTCTATCGCCCCACATCGATGATCCGGCTGGTCAATTCGATGATGACGGCCCTGGCCCGCCGGGGCCGCGGCCCGGCATCGGTCCTGACCACCACCGGTCGAAAGACGAGGCAACCTCACCGGGTTCCCGTCTCTCCCATCGTGGTTGGCGACGTCGAGTAACTCGTCTCTCCGTATGGGCAGGTCGGCTGGGTGAAAACCTTCGTGTCATCCCCGAGGCGACACTCGGTCGGGGAGGCGCCGATCGCCCCACTCGCACCCACCAAATCGGCGGAGAAGAAGCCGCTCGGGCAGTAGCCGCTTACTACACCAGAGAGAAATTTGCCCGCGAATACATGGACGTGCCTGCCAACCCGACGATCGAAGATCTGGTGGCCCGCGCCGATCAATTTCCGGTGTTTCGAATCGGAAAGTTAGTCAACGATTAGGTTGACTATTGGCCCAATCGACGACTATGATCCGGGCATTCACACGGAGGTATGAATGGCACGGGTGTTGCCGATGTTGGCTTATGCGGATGCGGCCGCGGCCATCGAGTTCTTAAGCCGCGCTTTCGGATTCAAAGAGACGATGCGGATGGATGGTGAAAATGAGTCCATCGGGCATGCCGAGCTGAGCCTTGATGGAGCAGTCATTTCGCTGGCAACCGTATGGCGAGACGGAGGTTTCTCCACTCCTCATGAGCTGGGTGGCGTGCATGGACAGTTGTGGGTCGAGGTCGATGACATCGATGCGCACTACCGGCGGGCGAAGGCAGAAGGGGCAACGGTCCTTTCGGAGCCGAGCCAGCAGGATTACGGCTACTGCACCTACCGGGCGATCGATCCCGAAGGCCATCGGTGGTATTTCGCCAGTTTGTCCGACAGTTGAGGCCATCGCGCCTATGACCTCAAGCGTCTCATCTACCCTCGCTGCCCTGGCCGATGACACCCGTCGGACGACGATGGAGGCCCTCGTCTCCGGACCCTTGAGTGCAGGTGAATTGGCGATTCGACTGCATGTCACCCCCGCCGCCCTCACCCGCCATCTGAAGGTGCTGCGGCTAGCCGGTCTGGTAACCGTCTCCCTCGACCAGGCCGATACCCGCCGCCACGTCTACACGGTCCAGCCTGACCCGTTGCAAAGCCTGTCGCATTGGGCGGCGCAGATCGCCGAATTCTGGAAGGCACAGCTGACATCATTCACCGATCACGCTCGGACTGGACATGCCGGCCGGTGAGGTGACCGTAACCACCATCGTCGCCTTGGCACCCGACGATGCTTTTGATCTGTTCACCGAACATCTCGACCGATGGTGGGTGCGAGCGCCATCGATGAGTGCGGGATCGGTAGTGCATTTTGAAGGAGGAAGGCTCATAGCAGCGGACGCCAATGGGGCCGACGTTTTGGCCGTCGTGTCCGTGTGGAGCCGACCATCGCGAATCGAGATGCAATGGGGGGGTCCCCACGCCGAAGAAGGGGACAGGGTCGCCGTTGAGTTCCAGCCAGAGGGCGAAGGCACGAGGGTGACCGTGCATCATCTGAGGGCCGGCCTTATGCCTAGCGAGGCAAAGTCCGCTGTCATCGGGTTGTGGTGGGGAGACCTACTGAGTCGTTATCGCGCCGATGATGCCGCCGCCGACCCGTTCGGCCCGGGCGGGATGGAAGCGACCATCCGACGGTATTTCGATGCCTGTAACAGTGCCGACGCCGATGCCATCGCCGCCTGTTTTACCGATGACGCCGTCCACTACTTTCCGCCGGGAATGTATGGCGGGCCGTTCGTTGGGGGACGGGCCATCGCCGAGCGCTGGGTGGAGGCAGTGGCCAGTCTCGGGTCGAGATGGACCGTTGACCAGGTGATCGCTGATCCGGCCTCCGCAATCGCGGTCATCGAATGGACCCACTTCAAGACCAGGCAGGGTAAGGTCCTTCGGGGCGACGAGTGGTATCGGTTCGATCCGGCGACAGGCCTGATCGCCGAAATCAGGGCGTATTACGCCTCACCCCAAAGTCCGGATCTCGACCGTCTGGAGCTGGCCGGATTCGACTATCAAGGCCGAGGCTACCCGCTTCAACCGCCCTTTCTCGCTGACCGGGACGCTTGAACAAGCCACCTTCATGCGCAGCGCTAAAGGGCCAGGCATTTAGGGCCCAGTGTTTGGAGCAGGACACCCCGGGTCGCCAGTCCTAAGTCTGGCCGTCGTTGGTTCTTCGTGGCTTTCGCAGACGAAAGAGCCACATTGACCACCCTCTTGTATCTGTCCCTGCCAGGCTGTATAAGGAACATGTGTTCGATGCAAAGCCCTTCGAATTGGGACCCATGGAAGCCGCCGATTCCGGGTTGGAGGACCGTCTTTCAGACACCAACCCGGGG
>JBQTHI010000146.1:0-3528 GCA_052390035.1 Actinomycetota bacterium
ACACGTTCTTTCCCAGGCTGCTGCCCGCGCCGACCCGGGCCCCGGCGCGTAAGTGACAATGGTGCCAAATCTTTGCCCCGTCGCCGACGATGGCACCGGGCTCGACAATTGCGGATTCATGGACGAAGGCGGTTGCCGCGATCGTCAAGGGGTTCTCCCTTCTCGGAGGGTGTTCGTTGACAGCCAGGGGAGCGGGCCGAAGCGGGCTCTGTCGAGCGACGCTCGGATCCACGGCCAGAGCATCGCCCACCAGTCCCGACCAGGGCGGATCTTGGAGTATCGGCCTTGAGGCGGGTACCTCATCGTTCCCGGCACCTCGATACATCTGATGCGCGAGTCCATGAGTGCTTTGGCGTACACGTAGTACTCGAATCCGTAGGTACGAAGCCAACTGGCATCGAGATCGAACTCGGCCGCCTCGAGCAAAGCCAGCCTGTATACCCTGAACCCGTTGGTGGCGTCGGTGAGCGCGGCTCCGGTGGTCACCCTGGCCATGAAATTGACCATGGGAATCGCCCACCTTCGAAACCAAGGCAGGTTGGGGGAGTCGCCGCCCGGCAGGAAGCGGCTGCCGGTTACGTAGTCGGCGGTGCCCTGGCGTAGGGGAGCCACCAATCGATCCACTTCCGAGGCGAGCATCTTGCCGTTGCCGGCCATGCTCCCGAAGTATTGGTAACCGTGTTCCCGGGCCCACTCAAAGGCAATCAGGAAGGCATGACCGATGCCGAGGTTGACCGGAACCCGAACCACCGGCAGGCCCGAAGCGACCATGAGTCGCTCCGAACCGTCGCTGGAGCCGTTGTCGATCAAAAGAAAATCAACGCCCTGCGGTGCGGCGCTCTCGATCTCCGCCAGGACCACGGGTAGTTCCTTGACCTGATTCCAAACCGGTAGGAAGATCAGGGTGTCGGCCACAATCAGATCACTCCAACAGACATCCACGGCATTGGTGGGTTGAGGATCGGCATGCTCTTGCTGCAATTCAAGCTCATCGTTTGTGGGACGCCGTTATTGCCGACAACGAGCCTCGGCTTCAGCCCAGCCGGATCCGAGCCGATCCTGGCCAAATGACCATCCTCTCAACGGCTCCGATTGGCGTGGCCGTGGTCGGTGGCGGGCACTGGGGGCCCCATCTGATCCGTAACTTCCACGACCACACCCGCTCGCGGCTGGTGGCGGTAGCTGAGCTTCGGACCGACCGCCGGGAGGCGCTGGCCGAGCGTTTCGCCGGGGTCCGCTTCGCCGCCGAGGCTGAGAAGGTGATCGACGATCCGGAGGTCGATGCGGTGGTGATCGCCACCCCGACCTCGACCCATTTTCGCCTCGTGCGGCACGCCCTCGAGGCGGGAAAGCACGTCTTGGTGGAAAAGCCGCTAGCCGATCGGGCCGCTGACGCACGGGAACTCTGCGAACTGGCCGACAGCGCCCGGCTACATCTGATGGTGGGACACGTCTTCCTGTTTAACCCGGCCGTGGTCTACACCAAAACGGTGATCGAACGAGGCGAGCTGGGTGACCTGTACTACCTGTCAATGTTGCGGACCAACCTCGGGCCGGTGCGGGTGGACGTGGACGCTGCCTGGGATTTGGCGAGCCATGATGTGTCGATCGCCAACTTTTGGCTGGGGGCGGCTCCGGTGGCGGTGTCCGCCAGGGGGGGAAGTTGGCTGAACCCCGGGATCGACGATGCCGTTTTCGCCACTCTCGACTACCCGTCGGGTGTGATCGTCCACATTCACGCGTCGTGGCTCAACCCCCGGAAGTCCCGGTTTATCTCGGTGACTGGGAGCCGACGGATGTTGACCGTAAACGACATGGACCTAACCGAACCCGTCCGTATCTATGACAAGCGGGTCGAGGAGTCCATCGATGGTCGGATTCCTGACACCTTCGCCGGGTTCCGAGCCCAGATCCGGGACGGGGAGATCACCATCCCACTGGTGGCGGTAGGGGAGCCGCTGCGCGCCGAATGCGATGAATTCCTCAGCCGATTGCTCGGTGGCGGCGGTCGTCTTAGTGACGGGTGGGAGGGACTTGCGGTCGTGAGGGTCTTGGAGGCGATCACTGTGTCGACCAGCCGGCAAGGCGCCCTCGTCAGCCTGGAGGAGGTGCCCGGTTGAGAGTCCCACTTGTGGACCTGAGTCGAGTCCAGCCCGAGATCGAGGCCGAGATCGAGGCCGGGTGGTCGAAGGTCGTCGGAGAGTCGTCGTACATCCTCGGCCCGGAGGTGGCGGAGTTCGAGAATAGGTATGCCGCCTGGTGCCGAGTGAGGCATTGCGTGGGGGTCGGAAACGGTACCGACGCTTTGGAGCTCGCCCTTCGCGCCCTCGACGTGCGACCCGGCAACGAGGTCATAGTCCCCGCCAACACCTTCATCGCCACCGCCCTCGCCGTGGTTCGTGGCGGTGCCATCCCGCGCTTGGTCGATTGCCGGCCGGCCACCTACCTGATGGACATGGACCAGGCCGTGGCCGCCGTTAACTCGAGGACCCGGGCGGTGATCCCGGTCCATCTGTTCGGGCAGATGGCTCCGATCGAAGTCCTGGCCGAGGCCGTTCCGGCCTTGCCGATCGCCGAGGACGCCGCCCAAAGCCATGGCGCGACCCGTTACGGTCAGTCGGCGGGGTCACTCGGAGCCATCGCCGCCACATCGTTCTACCCGGGCAAGAACCTCGGTGCTTTCGGCGATGCAGGGGCGATCCTGACCCAGCGGGACGACCTCGCTAGTCGGGTCCGAGCGCTTCGCAATTGGGGGAGCGATCGCAAATATTTCCACCCCGAAGCCGGATTCAACAGCCGCCTCGACACCCTCCAGGCGGTCGTGCTGCTGGCCAAGCTCAACCGACTGAGCGACTGGAACGACCAACGACGCACCGCCGCTGCTCGCTACGACCTTCTGCTCGCAGGTCAAGAGCGGATCGTGCGAGCGGAAACCCTCAGTGGGAACTATCACGTCTACCACCTCTATGTGGTCGAGGTGGACGAGCGGGACCGTGTCCTCGCCACCCTTCATGAGGCGGGGATCGGGGCCGGGATCCACTATCCGATACCCCTCCACCTACAGGGTGCGCTTTCCGGCCTCGGCTATCGGCTAGGGGATTTCCCCAACACCGAGCGCGCCGCTGCCAGGATGATCTCCCTGCCAATCTTTCCCGGAATCACCGAGTCCGAGCAGGAGCTGGTTGCCGAGACTTTGATCGGCGCGCTCGCAGGCTGAACGCCTCCTTTCGCGAGTCAGCTCGACGGCTTCCTACCCTTTGGTTTGTGATCCGACCTCCTTCCGCAGAGATACCCGATGCTCCAGGGGCGTACTCGTTCAAGGACGTTCAAGGGCGGGTCATCTACGTCGGTAAGGCGCTTTCGTTGCGGAAACGGGTCTCCAACTACTTCTCACGAGAGCTGCCCGAACGGACGCGGGCGATGGTCGAGGCGGCCGATTCGGTCGAGTGGATCGTCACCGATTCCGATGTGGCCGCCATCATGCTCGAGTTCTCGTTGATCAAGACCCATCGGCCACGGTTCAACGTC
>JBQTHI010000147.1:0-3419 GCA_052390035.1 Actinomycetota bacterium
GGCCGAGATCCTCACTCCGCAAGAAGTGAGCGCTCTCTTCGATCAGATCTCTTCCACCACCTCGATTGGTCTGCGCAACCGGGCCCTGGTAATCGTTCTCTACCGGGCCGGGTTGCGACATTCCGAAGCCCTCGCCCTCCTGCCCAAGGACTTGAACCTTTCGAGCGGCACAGTCGCCGTCCTCCACGGCAAGGGCGATCGCAGCCGTATTGTCGGCATCGACCCCGGCGCCTGCGCGGTGATCTCGCAGTGGATGGAGAGGCGTACGCGGCTTGGTTTCGGTCGGTCGCTGGCACTCTTCATCACAATGCGGGGCACTCCGCTCAAGAGTTCATACCTCAAGACTTTCCTCCCCAGGCTGGCTCGCCAAGCGGGGATCGAAAAGCGAGTTCATCCACATGGGCTCAGGCATACCCATGCGTACGAACTGATGATGGAGGGAGTCGAGATCGCGATCATCCAACGCCAGCTCGGCCATGTGTCGCTCGCCACGACCGCCATCTATCTGAACCACATCGCTCCCAACCAGGTGATCGAGACGATGCGCAAGCGCGAAGGCCTTGACCACCTCGGCGGATCGCCTCCGACATTCCCCCTGGTGGCGTCTCCGAAGCCGTCATTAGTGTCGTTAGGTCCAGTTTCATCCACGGAGGGCCATGAAAACACTCATCACGGAATTCATCAGCCTCGACGGAGTCGTGCAGGCGCCCGGCGCTCCCGACGAGGACACCGACGGCGGCTTCAAGCACGGTGGCTGGTCGAGGAAGTTCTTCGACCCCGAGGTCATGGGCGGAACCTACGACGAGTTGGCGAAGTCGAGCGACGCCCTCCTGCAGGGCCGGCGCACCTACCAAGTCTCGGCGAAGGCGTGGCCTAACCGTTCCGGGGACAGCTTCACGGAGTGGATCAACAGCACCCAGAAGTACGTCGTGTCGGACACCCTCAACGAGGACGACATCTCGTGGCATCCGACGACGATCATCCGCAGCGCCGACCTGGTGACCAAGATCAACGAGCTGCGCGAGCAACCCGGCGGATACATCTACCTCTACGGCAGCCCGACGCTCGTGCGCTCAATGATGGCGGCCGACCTGGTCGATGAACTGTTGCTCACCATCGAGCCGATCGTCCTCGGTGGTGGGAAGACGATCTGGTCGGATAACGGCCAGGCGCTCGAATGGGAGCTCGTCTCGACGGCCAGAGCCAAAACCGGCTCCCAGGTCTGCCGCTACGCACGCGCTCGCTGAAGTAACAACCTTGGTCAGGGGTTTGGCTATCCGTGATAAGGCAACTCTTCGAAATCAGCGAGTACCGAACGTCGTCGAAGCCCCCGACTCAGGCGCGAACTTCGAAGGTTTGCTCACCATTCACCGTTCCTTGTCCGTGCCGCCACGGTCTCTCCGTCGCCACCCGGGAGTGGGTAACTGGGCCCGAGTTCTCCCCAGTCTTGCGGCGGCCGCCAGGGCCTGGTCAAAGCAGTAGATGGCCCGTTGGTCCATCTCCTCATGAGGACCGTTCCCACTATGAAGCCGAACCACTGCGCTCTCGTCGCCGTACCTTTCGGAGTAGGCGGGAGGCCCGCCGAGCGCCTCGGCCCAATACGCTGCCAGCCGCTAGATATGCCGGGGATGGAACCCGTGACTAAAGGCGTGGCTAACGACCTCATCGGCCATCACTCGTGAATGCCATGCCTCGGCCAAGCGGAGCAGACCCTCGTCACCGCCGATCGCTTCGCAGACGCTCTGCACGAGGGAGAACCTGACGCTGTGGAAAGGGCAGACGCAGAGGAAGACCGCAACCCATGGGCAGTTACATGGACAAGCCTGACCGGCGCCAGCGGATCGCCTACCTCGCCGGCGCTCGAAGAGCGCCTGGCAGCGAGAGGAGTAGTGACCGATGTCAACGCTCTCACACAAGAGTCCTTCAGCGGCCACCCCGCTGTCCATGCTCTCGGGCGACCCCTTGCGAGCCGGTGTGCTCGGAAGGCTGATCAACGAACTGGACACTCGCCTTCAATCATCTGCCGAGGATGTCGTCCAGGCGAAATGACGAGGTCGCCTCGAGCTGATCGAACCGGCAGGTCAGCGGGTCGCGGTCGGGTCGCCAGCGAAGGAACTGGGCCGGGTGGCGCAGCCGGCCGCCGTCCAGCTGGTTGAACCCCACCTCCGCTACCAGTTCAGGGCGGAGTGGCGTGAACGACAGATCTTTCTCCGGGTTCCAGCGGCTTCCCGGGTAGGCGGCCGCCTCCGCCGCGGCCCCGGCCCAGGGATGCTCGGCCAGGTCGACGACATAGGTAGTGAGCTCGGCGAACAGCTCGCGTCGCCGGGCCGAGGGGAAAGAGGCCGCCACCCCGATGGGGATAAGTCCCCCAAACATCGACTCCCATTCGCGGACGGACGCCCCTTCATCGGCATAGACGGCGAGGAGCAACGAACCGATCGCATCCCGACTGGACTTGTGGGTCCGGTATCCGACCACCACACAATCGGCCAGGCGATCATGCTTCAGCTTGGCCATGACTCTCTTGCCCGGCTGGTAGGTGCTGTCGGGGTGCTTGGCGACGATGCCGTCGAGCCCGGCTCCCTCGAACGTCGCGAACCAGTCCTTGGCGACCTCGACTTCGACGGTGAGAGGCGTGAGGAAGACCGAAGCGGCCCCGCCCTCGAGGAGTGATTCGAGCCGGCCCCGGCGAGCACGAAACGGGACCGACCGGAGATCCACATCGCCGAGCGCCAGCAGATCGAAGACGATCAAGGTGGCCGGGGTCTGGGTGGCGAGTAGCTCGACCCGGCTGGCCGCCGGGTGCAATCGTTGCTGGAGAGAAAAGAAATCCAGCTTCCCGTCATCGGGGTTGGCGACGACGATCTCGCCATCTACGACGCATCGCTCGGGCAGAGCCTGGCTGACCGCCTTCACAACTTCGGGGAAGTAACGGGCCATCGGCCGGTTGTTGCGGCTCTCGATCAATACTTCGGAACCGGCACGGAACACCAATGACCTGAACCCGTCCCATTTGGGCTCATACCACCAGCCGACGGGCAACTGATCCACGAGCCGAGCCAGCATCGGTTCGACTGGCGGGGTCACTGGGAGGTTCATCGCTCCTCCGAACCGTATCCCAAGTCAACTCCTAAGGACCCATTACCAGCGGGCGCGGGGCGAGGCGGCCCTGTGACAAGGGGCGATGAAGTGCTCGACGTTGTTGATCCGTGCCATAGGTGGATCTGACAGCTTTCACGGTGTGGCCGTTGACTTGTTAGGGCGGTAGCTGCACGGCGAGAAGAGACCAACCCCTGGCCGGCTCGTCGCGATGGGCCGGACCCAACCCGACGCCAAACCCCTACACCGTCACCACCACGTTTCCCACCTTTTGGCCCGTCTCCACATACCGATAGGCCTCGGCGATCTGATCGAGGGGG
>JBQTHI010000148.1:0-19071 GCA_052390035.1 Actinomycetota bacterium
CTCGGTCAAGTAGATATTGGAGACATGCACCAGCCGGCCCATTTGCTCGTCCACCGCGGAGCGAACCCTCGGGTTGGCGTGCCCGACCGAGACGACTGCCAACCCGCCGAGGAAGTCGAGGTACCGAACACCCTCAGCATCGGTCAGCCAACTCCCGGTCCCGGAGACGAACGCCACTGGTTGGCGTGCGTAGGTGTCCATCAACACCGCCCTCTCCCGATCGATCAAATGGGTGGTGGCGGTCATGGCAAAACCATCGTTCCGATTCCCTCCGGGGTGAAGATCTCGAGCAGGAGGGCATGTTGGATGCGGCCGTCCAGGATGTGGGCCTGGGCAACCCCCCCAGTCAGGGCTTCCAGGCACGACTCCAGTTTGGGCCTCATGCCGCCTTCGATCGAAGGGCCGGAAAGCAGGGCTCCCAACTCAGCCAGAGTCATCCGCGACATAAGACTGTCGGGGTCCGCCAGATCGCGGCGAACTCCCTCGACATCGGTGAGGTAGACAAGCTTTTGGGCCTCCAACTCCCGAGCCAACGCCGCCGCCGCGGTGTCGGCGTTGAGGTTGTACACCCGACCGTTCTCACCGGTTCCGAGTGGGGCGATGACCGGAACCAACCCGTCGTCGATCAGATCGCCCATCAGCCCGGCGTTGACCGCAGCAACCTCACCGACAAACCCGAGCCGGGGATCTTTCGCCACCACCGAAAACAGCCCGGCGTCGAGCCCGGTCAGACCTACCGCCGGGCAGCCGTGACGGTTGAGAAGGTTGACGATGTCCGGGTTGATCTCCCCGGCCAGGACCTTCTGCACGATCCGCATGGTGACCGAGTCGGTGACGCGCCGCCCATCGACGAACCGGGTCGTGACACCTTCGGCCGTAAGGGCGGCGGTGATCTGGGGACCGCCCCCGTGGACGATCACGGGCCTGATGCCGACCATGGCGAGGAGGGTGACATCACCCGCAAAGCTGGCCGCCAGGCTGGCATCGTCCATGGCAGCTCCGCCATATTTGATGACGACCGTCTTTCCCCGGAAGGCCTTGATGTAGGGGAGGGCCTCCATAAGGATGCGAGCCTTGCCCATAGAGCTGGCGATCAGGCTCTTCACGGCGGACGGAACACCGTGGCCGGTCATCATGATCGTCCTCCGTTGAAACGCACGTAATCGGGGGTCAAATCGGTCGTGATGATCTCCGCCTCGCCGGGACCTCTTCCCAGGCGAACATCGATGGTGAAATCGCCCCGCAATCGCTCGGTAAGGCTCCCCGCGAAAGGAACTCCCGCTCCGGCCTCGGCAACCATGACACCGTCGTAGGCGATCGATATTCCAGCCGGGTCGATTCCACACGTGCCGATGGCGGCGAGAACCCTCCCCCAGTTGGGATCACCTCCGTAGAAGGAGCTGCGTACCAACACCGAATCGGCGATTGCCCGGCCGACGGTCCGCGCCATGGCGACGTCATCGGCGCCGGCGACTCGGATGATGACGGTGCGGGAGGCACCTTCGGCGTCGGCCGCCATCTGCAGGGCGAGGTTCCGGCAGGCCTCGGTCAATGCTTCATCAAACGACCCGGCCGGCGGTGGAGAAGCCGTACCTGACGAAAGCAGGAGGACGGTGTCGTTGGTCGATTCACATCCGTCGACGTTCATCGAGTTGAAGGTTGTGGCGACGGCTCCCGCCAAGGCCTCGGCCAAGGATGATGCAGGAAGGGGTGCGTCGGTGGTTAGCACACAAAGCATGGTGGCCAGGTCGGGTCTGAGCATCCCTGCGCCTTTGGCCATTCCGCCGAGACGGAACCCTCCTCTGTCGACCAGGACCGTCTTCGGCCGGGTGTCGGTGGTGAGGATGGCGCGGGCGGCATCATCTCCTCCAGACGCCGAAGCAGAAGCGACCAGACGGGGAAGGGCCGAGACGATCGGCTCGACCGGTAATTGCTCTCCGATGGGGCCGGTGGAACACATCACCACTTCCGACGCCGGGGCGGAGAGCAGTCTGGCGGCGGCTGCCGTAACGGTCTCGACGGCGGCCTGGCCTGCGGCCCCCGTGCCGGCATTCGCACAGCCGGAGTTGAGAATCACTGCACGCAGGCGACCACCTCCCAGCCGACGCCGGGACAAGAGCACTGGGGCGGCGGCAGCGCTGTTCTTGGTGAATACCCCGGCGGCGGACGCTCCCCCGGCAGCGAGAACCAGGGCGAGATCCAATCCACCTCCGGTCTTGATCCCGCAGGCCAACCCGGAGCACGAGAAGCCTGAGACCGCGCTGACTGTCACAGAGTCGATCGGGCGGTCAAGGCATACAACCGGCTCGGCTCAACCCGGTCTCTTCAGGAATGCCGAGCATTAGGTTGGCGGCCTGGACCGCCTGTCCGGAGGCGCCTTTTTGCAAGTTGTCGATCGCACATTGAACGATCGCCACCTCCCGGCGAGGATCGACAAACGCCGCCCCCAACGCCCGGTTAGAACCGACGGTCCACCTCGTCTGGGGTGGTCGATCAATCACCTCGACGAAAGGTGAGCCCTTGTAGGCCTCGGCCAAAGCTTCCCCAACCGTGGCGGCAGGAACCCCGACCTTCAGTGGGGCCGTGACAGTGGCGAGCAATCCCCGCTGAATTGGGATCAGGTGGGGGGTAAAAGTCACCCGATACCTGTCACCATGGGCCTCGCCAATGAGGTCGAGACCCATTTCTATTTCGGGCCGGTGCCGGTGATTCCAAATCCCGTAGGCCCGCACACCCTCCGCCACCTCCCCAAAGAGCAGATCCTCACGAAGGGACCGCCCCGCCCCAGTTACCCCCGAAATGCAATCGGCCACTATCCCCGTCGACTCGATCAACCCTTCCCGTACCAAGGGCCCGACGGCGAGGAGAGTGGCAGTGGGATAACACCCGGGCGACGCCACCAAATCCGCTCCCTTCAAGTCAAAGAGCTCCGGCAGCCCATAGCTCCATGCCGGAAGTTCATCGGCAAAAGGATGGGGCGACCCGTAGGCCTCCTCGTAGCGGGCGGCGGTATCGAGTCGGAAGTCGCTTCCTAGGTCGACTGTCTTGACGTGGGCGGCGCCAAGTTGGTGACCGAGGGCAGCAGAGGCGCCGTGCGGGAGGGCGAGGAAGGCCAGATCGATAGGTCCGGCATCCTCAAGCCGGATAGCCCCAAGCGGGCGGTCCGGATTGGGGAGCTGAGGGTGGATGTCGCCCAAGACGGCCCCGGCGTGGCTGTGGGCGCCTAGATAGACGAGGTCCAGTTCGGGGTGGCCATCGATCAGGCCCACCAGCTCTCCTCCGGCATAGCCGGAGGCCCCAAAGACCGCCGTGCGAAAGCTCATCCGGAGATTATACGCATATGCGAATGAACTCGCGCTAGGGGCCGACCAACAGGTCTCTTCCCTTCGCCCAGGTCCTCACCACCTCGAGGGCCTCCTCCTTCGAATAAGGGCCCTGTTCTATTCGGCGCTCGTAAAGCAGATCCATGATCTCGCCCACCGCGGGGCCGGGACCGATGCCGAGCAGTTCCATCACTGCATGTCCATCGATAGGCGGGCGGATACCGGCCAGTTCCTCGGCGGCGGCCAGCTCAGCAATGCGGACCTCGAGTTCATCGATTCGCCGGTTGATTGCTTCGGCCCTTTTGCGATTCGCGGTGGTGACGTCACACCTCACCAACTCGTTCAATTGATCGAGTAGAGGCCCGGCGTCGCGTACATACCGGCGGACGGCGGCGTCGGTCCAGCCCATCTTCAATGTGTGGGGCCGAAGATGAAGGAGCACCAGCCGTGACACCGAGTCCACTACCTCCCGGGGGTAACGGAGGGCCCGGAGTCGGTCGCGGGTTATCCGCTGGCCAACAACCTCGTGATGATGAAATGTCACCCCTTGGGGACCGACCGCCCTCGTGGCGGGTTTCCCGATGTCGTGCATAAGGGCCGCCAAGCGCAGCGCCACCCCGGCGCTGGTCTTCTCAACGACCGCCAACGTGTGTGACAGGACATCCTTGTGATGGTGGATGGGATCCTGTTCCATGGCCAGCTCCGCCAGCTCGGGGAGGAAGTAGTCGGCCAGCCCGCTCGTCACCACCCCGCGCAACGCGGCCGACGGCTGAGCCGCCAGGATCAACTTGGAAAACTCCTCCCGAACCCGTTCGGCGGAGATGATCCCGAGCCGGTCAGCAAGCCTTGTGACCGCTGCACCGGTCGTCGGCTCGATCGAGAAACCGAGGGTGGCCTGGAACCGAAAAAGCCTCAACATCCGCAGCGGGTCGTCGGAAAACGAAACCTCGGGTTCTAGAGGGGTGCGGAGCCTGCGGGAAGCGAGGTCGGCCAGCCCATCAAAGGGGTCGATCGCCTCCAACTCCGGAAGCCGCAGCGCGATGGAGTTGATGGTGAAGTCCCGACGGGAAAGGTCCAACTGGATGTCGTCGGCGAACTTCACCTCGGGCTTGCGGCTATCGGGCCGATAGATCTCCGCCCGAAACGTGGTGATCTCAGCCATCAGCTCGCCACGGCGGATACCGATGGTGCCGAACGCTTCCCCCACCCGGTAGACCGCCGTGGCCCACTTGGACACGATGCGTCTTATCTCATCCGGACGAGCATCGGTGGTGAAGTCGAGATCTTCATGTGGACGTCCGAGGAACGCATCACGGACAGAGCCACCAACCAGGAATAGAGAATGGCCTGCCGCCGCGAATCGCCCGGCCAACTCGGTGGTGGGGCTCCCTGGTTCCACCAACCAGCGGAGGCGGCTCGGGGTCATCGCAGGCCAGATTAGGAACCCGAACCCAGGGTTCCAGCAAACGAAATCATTGACTGGAACCCAGGGTTCGTGAATCCGCTTTGGCGACTGGGACCCGGCCAAACCCTGTCAAGAGAAAAATTCGCCGTGCCGATAAGGAGGCTTCCACAAAGAAAGAACCCACGGCTGATGGAATTGTCGATCGAAGACCTGCTTCACCGGACTGTGTCGGCCGGAGCCTCCGACCTTCACCTTAAGGTGGGTTCACCACCGGTGGTCAGGGTCGCCGGCGAACTTCGCCGCTTGCACGGTCTTGCCACCCTGCGCCCGGATGACACCGAGCGCATGGCGCAAGCGATGTTCACCCAGCGGGCTGTCCAAGAGTTCAAGGAGTCGGGAGAGGCCGACTTCGCCTTCGGTCGGCCCGAACTCGGCCGGTTCCGGGTCACCGCCTTCCGTCAGCGAGGCTCGATCAGCCTCGTCATGCGGCGGGTGCCGACCGATTCGTCCAATTTCGAGGACCTCGGCCTTCCCCCGATGCTTCGCCGGCTGGCTGGCGAACAAAAGGGCCTTCTCTTGATCACCGGGCCTTCGGGTTCGGGAAAGAGCTCCACGATGTCGGCGTTGGTGGACCATATCAACGCCACACGTCCGGTCTCGATCGTGACAGTTGAAGACCCGATCGAAGTGCTCCACCACGACAAAATGGCGATAGTTGCCCAACGGGAGGTCGGGGTCGACACCGCCACCTTCGCCGACGCGGTGCACCGGGCGGTTCGCCAGGATGCCGACGTGATCGTGATATCACACATCGACAACGGCGACACAGCTCGCGCCGCCATTGGCGCCGCCGAGACCGGTCATCTGGTGATTTCGTCCATGCACACGGTCGACCCGGCCGACACCATCACCAGACTCGTGGGCTATTACTCCGCCAGCCAGCAGGCCCTCGCCCGTCGCCAACTGGCCGCACATCTGCGGGCCATCCTTAGTCAACGCCTGCTCGAAACCAGCGATGGCGGGTCCCGGGTGTTAGCCACCGAACTGCTGACCAACAACGAGCGGGTCCGTGACCGCATCCTCGATGGGAGCCTAACGAGCACCATCGACGAGGTGCTCAAAGAGTCGGAGTTCTCTGGGATGCACACCTTCGATCAGACCCTGCAGGGTCTGGTTCTGTCTCGAAGGGTTTCGGTCCGCTCGGCACTGCCGTATGTGCGCAACCCCCACGAGCTGAGAGCCCGAGCGCTGGAGGCGGGGCTGGAAGTGTGAAGGCTGCGCGCGCCGCTAGCCAGATGACAACGGCAGCGTCGTACCCTGGGGAGTAAGTCGGGTGATATTGGTGAATTGCCCGACGCCGTGAGGGAGAACTCGAACATCGGTGTTGCTGCAACCCCCGTCGGTTACGCGCTGGTAGGTGACCGAGAAGCCTTGGGGACTCCATACCTCACCGCGAGGGTCCAACCCCCACGGGTCCGACCAAACCACCGCCACCGGCGGGGCGTCGCACCTGGCGAAAACCTCCGACCAAACCATCGCCAGGATCAAGCGGTCACCGAGCGACCGGAGGCTCCTCACTTGCCTGGTCTCGCCAGCGCCTAGATCCGTAATCTCCCCCGCCCACCATCCGGGACGCTCCGCACCGATGCGCAGCCGGTAGGCACGCCCCGGCTGCCAGCCGTAGTCGCGAGTATTTGCATTCGAGGTGGCCGAGAGCAGTGAAGACTCGGTGCCCTCGAGGATCGAGCCCGACCGGTCGTAGCCCCCCCAATTGACCGCGGTCCCCCCCGGGTGATTCCGATTCCACTGCAGCCCGAGGTGGGCACCACCGGTGATCCCGTCGTCGTCTGCGAAGCTTGCCTGCAGTGCCCAGAAGTAGAGATCGTCGACCTTGGGGGCAATTGCCAGGGTGACCGTCACCGCCACCTCGAGTAGTTCGATACGGGGAATCCAGTGGAGGTGAAAGGAGGAGGCGCCGTTGGAAGAGGTCGGCCGGCCTCGCCGCCGGCCAGGGTCCGTCATAACACCCAATAACGCCCGGCTATCCCGGCTATCAACTCAATAACCTCGAAGGCCTCGTGGGGTGAACGCCGATCGGTCGATACCGCCGTCGGAGCGTCCACCTCCTCCCAACGTCCTGCGAACCCCAACAGGGTGGCCTTGACCGAAGCTTCCAAGGCAGGCAGGTGATAACCCCCTTCGAGAAAGACGGCGGTCGGTGTCATGGGGAGGAGCTTTTTCAGCCGGGTCGCCATCCACCCGTAGTCCGCATCTTCGAGTCTCAACTCGGCCAGCGGGTCGTTGGCGTGGGCGTCGTATCCAGCGCTGATCAACAACCAGTCTGGTCCGAACTGCGAGACGATCGGTTCCACCAACCGCTGCCAGGCCTGCCGGTAAGCGTCGCCGGAGGTGCCGGGCGGGAGGGGAATGTTGATCACGAAGCCCTCGCCCGGCCCGTGTCCCACCTCGTCATGAGCGCCGGTGAGGGGGTAAAGCGGTGACTGATGAAGGCTTATGTACAGCACCTCCGGGTCCGTGGCGAAGATTTCCTGGGTGCCGTTCCCGTGGTGCACATCCCAGTCGATGATCGCCACCCGGGCCTTGATGTCTCGAAGACCGGCGGCGGCCACCGCAACGTTGTTCAGAAGGCAGAACCCCATCGCCCTATCCCTGGTGGCGTGATGACCCGGCGGACGAACCGCCGCCAACGCCACCACCGCGCCGCGGGGCTGACCCGCCATCCACTCTATGGCGAACGGACCGGCCCCGGCCGCATGCACCGCTGCTGGCCAGCTGATGGTCCCGACGACGGTATCCGTGTCCAGGTGCCCTCCGCCCATGCGACAGAAACGTTCGACGGCGTCGAGGTACTTGGGGTCGTGTACCCGTTCCAGCATGTTGCGGTCGGCGGCCGGCGCCTCCAACCGGATGATGTTGAGTCCGGCCTTTTCGATCCCGGCCTCCACTGCCCGTAGCCGGGCCGGCCGTTCGGGATGAAATGGGCCGGTGTAGTGCTCGTGAAACAGCCGGTGAGTCAGGTAGAGGACGTCCACCTTCATACTCTTCCACACGTGTCAGTAATCAGTCGGTCTGAGCGGCTGCGGGTCCGCGGACGATGGCCCGGCCGGATCGAGCTCTCCGCCGGTTGGGCGAGAGCCGTCGCCCGACCCTGGAACGATGACCTGCCCGCGGTGGCCCTTCGCCTCGAGCGCGGAAGCTCGCGCTTTCTGGCGGCTTGTGCCGATCGAGCCGTCCAATGGTCACCAGAGGTGCTCTCTCCTGCCCTGCTCCCAACTGCAACCCGGGTTTGGCTAGATGCAGGCTTTGTCGAGTCCTCCCGGATGCTGCTCTTCGAGCGACCGGTCACCGCCATCGGCCCCGACCCGAAGGCCGAAGCGACCAGGTTGAAGGCTGGCGGGATCGAACCGATCGACGACCTGATCCGGGTCGATGATCTCAGTTTCCCACCCCGCTGGCGGCTGGGACGGTTGGGGCTAATCGAAAGCGCTGCCGCCACCCCGCGGGCGGTCGTACATCGCGATTGCGATGACGATGACCTCATTGGTTTCGCGATATCTGGTACGAGCCTCGGGATCGGATATCTGCAACGGCTGGCGGTCGTCCCCGACCACCGCCGTTCTGGAGTGGCAACCGCCCTCGTCCGCGCCGCTCTGGACAGGGCCCGGCGCCATGGCGCCCGCACGATGTTGGTCAACACTCAACCCGAGAACCAAGCCGCCGCGGCTCTCTACGAGCGAATGGGATTCAGTTCGGTGCCTGACGGGCTGGTTCTCCTTCGTTTTTCGCCGGGCTCCTGAAATGCCTCCACCCTTGCCACCCAGATACCACCTCGAGGTTCGCCTCGGCCGCGATCACGACATTGAAGAGTGGCTCGCCACCGACGTGAATCTTGACCGTCCGGTGTTGATCAGATTTCTCGGACCCGACGCAAGTCAGAGACGGAGGAGCGAGTTTCTGGCCACGGTTCGCCAGGCTGCGGCGGTAGTTCATCCCCACCTCGAACCGATCTTCGCCGCCGCAGAGGTAGAGGAGGGAGCCTTTGCGGTCTCCGAATGGAACGGCGGCCTGACTCTGCAGAGCCGCCTGGCCGCCGGCGAGATCCTCGATTACGCCGAGTTCAGTCAGAATGCTCCCGGGCTCGCTGGTGCTCTCGCCGCCCTCCACCAGGCCGGGATGGTGCACGGAGCCATCGATCCGGGTTCGATCCTCTACACGGTTACGCGGCCGGCCCGCTTGGGCGGATTTGGTCGCCCCAGTCGTTTTCTCGCCACCGCCATCGGCGACGTTGCCGAATTGGCCGCAGTCCTCGAACAATCGCTTACCGGACTCCCTCCCGGGGGGCCTCCCCCCTCCGAGGTGGTGGACGGAGTTCCGGCGGAGGTCGACAGCGTCCTGGCGCTGGCAAGGGCCGGCCAACTCGATGCTTCCGGTCTTGCCCATGCGCTAGAGGCTGCCCCTCGTCCCCAGGAACCCAAAGTTGATGTCGGCCGGACATGGCGGGTGCCGGCGCTTGCTGCCGGGCTCATAGTGATCGCAGCCGGGCTGATCGCGCTCGGTCGGTTCTTGGCGGGCACCTCGGGAGTCCCTGTCATCCCGGGTCCGTCAGCCACTGCTCCCACCGGGTTGGAGGTATCCACAACTGCCACCACGACCCCCAGCGGAGTGGTGGGTCCGGTGGTGGTGATCGCCGCCGCCACCTTCGATCCTTACGGGGGGGGCGGTGAAAATGACGAGGACATTGAGGCCATCATCGACCGCAACCAGGAAACGACGTGGAGAACCGAGCGTTATCACGATCCCCTCGAACTGCTCAAGCCTGGGGTTGGTGTCACGGTGACAGTCGCTGGCCGACCCGGCTCGATCGAGCTAATCGGTCTGGCAGCCGGCGCCAGCTTCAACCTCTTCTGGTCGGCGCAACAACCTCCTGATCCGGATGATTGGGAAACCATTGCCTCCGGCCGTACCGGGGGGGGTCGCCTACTGATCCAGGTGCCCGTCCGCGACGGCGGGAACTGGCTCCTTTGGTTCTCGTCCCTCCCCCGGCGCACCGATGGATCGTATTGGACGAACATCGCGGAGATACGCTTCGATCCCTCACCATGAGCGAAACCCAGGGTTCCATTCAACGACTTCATGCGGTGGAACCCTGGGTTTCGGTTGGGCGGCGGACCATATGACCGTGGAGCCAGACGACGCCGCCCTCGTGGCTCGCGTGGTGGAAGGAGATCACAATGCCTTCGCCGTCCTTATGCGCCGCCATGAAGATCGGGTCTTCTCGATTTGCCTCCGTCTGATGGGAAGCCGCGCCTCCGCCCTCGACGCCACTCAGGAAACGTTCCTGACGCTCTTCCGAAAAGCGGGCCAATACCGCGCCACTGCCGCCGTCGGCACCTGGCTTTACCGAATCACGGTCAATACCTGCTACGACCAGCTCCGCCGCGAGAGGCGACGGCACGCCGAGCCCATCCCGGAGTATCTGGACCCTTCCGACCCGACAGCCCAGGACGACTTCACGTCGGTTGAGTTGCAGCCCCCGATCAGAAGGGCGCTCGACTCCCTTAGCCCCGAGTTTCGGGCCGTCGTTGTCCTGTCCGATATCGAGGGATACGCCCTCCCCGAGGTGGCTGAGGTCCTGGGACTACCGGTCGGGACGGTCAAATCCCGCCTCTTCCGGGCCCGGCAGCGGTTGGCTGAGCAGCTCGGGAACCTTTTCTCGGCTTCTGAGCATCCAATTCGTAGACCAACTCAACCAACGGACACGCCCCCTTCATGAACCACCGCAATCACGACCTCGAGCTGATCGCTGCCTACGTTTCCGACGGGGGCGATGCGCCGGGTGCCCAAGCTCAGATCGACGAATGCGCCGATTGTCGGCAGGAGTACGAGCATCAGCTGGGCGTCCGGAACCTCCTTCGCCAAGTGTCGCCCGCATTCATGACCGACGCCGAACGGCTGACTCTCCACCGATCGGTTCTTGATCGCCTCGGATCCGAAAGGGCGACGGATCCCCGTCGCAGGCGTCAGCGGCGCACCCGGTCAGCGGGTGGTGGTTTCCTTTGGGCTCGGGTGGGAGCCGCCGCCGCCGGGGTGGTCGCCCTGGCCAGCATTGGGACTTTTCTTGCAAGCCAGCCCGGATCGGGAGGCGGCGCCACCACCACGACGGCCGCCGACGTGCTGATGGCCGCCGATGCAGACCCTGGGCAAGCGCCGGCTGCGGAGGAAGCTGGCGCACAGCTGGCTGGCCCGAGGACGACCGCGGCCAGCACCGAGATGCGCTCCCTCCCGGGTGGCGACCTGGCGGCGGTCAGGACCGAGGTCGAGCGGCTCCTCGATAGGGCCCAGACCGGACAGACCAACGTCGCCACGGACGAGCTACATCGCCCATGTGCGGATCGACTGGGCCAACAGCAGGTAGTCATCTCGGAAGAGGCCCAACTCGATGGTGAGCCGATCATCATCTTCATCGTCGGAGGGGACCCGGAGGCGGTCACCGCCGTCGTTTACCGCATATCCGACTGCGGACTTATCGAACTGGTCGAGTGACCACAGGCGGCCGTCCGCCGGCACCGGACCCGGGTGCTCGGGCTGGGGCTGCCTAACCTTGGTTTGATGGACGACTTCCCCACCAGGTTCGCCGACCTCCTTGACGGTTTCGCCCGGCGAGTGCGGGCGGTGACGGTCGATCGATTGAACCGGTGGATTCGGAAGTCGGCGTTGGGAATGTCGGCGCTCACTCTGGCGTTGCTGGCCACGATCTTTCTAATGCTGGCGATCTTCGGAGCCCTGGCCATCCCCCTCGGGCCGGACGGGGCCTTTGGGGTCCTGGGGGCGGTTGCCCTGCTCGTTGGCATCTGGTTGTGGTATCGAAGGAGAAAGGTGAGTTGAGCACAGAGCGGGTAGTCATCATTGGCAGCGGTGCGGCGGGGTTGACCGCCGCGCTCTACGCCGCTCGAGCCGAGCTGAAGCCGCTTGTGTTCGAAGGGATCGCCGCCGGCGGCCAATTGATGATCACCACCGATGTTGAGAACTATCCGGGTTTCCCCGACGGGATCCTCGGGCCTGAGTTGATGGAGCGGTTTCGCAAGCAAGCAGAGCGGTTCGGCGCCCGTTTGATCGGCTCCGACGTGACTTCGGTGGACTTCTCTGGCGATCCTCTCACTCTCACGGCCGGCGGCGACCACTATCAATCGCGGACGGTGATCGTCGCCACCGGTGCCTCGGCGAAGTGGTTGGGGGTGCCTGGCGAGGAACGCCTGACCGGACGCGGTGTTTCGGCATGCGCCACCTGCGACGGCTTCTTCTTCCGTGACAAGAAGCTTTTGGTGGTTGGCGGCGGTGACACCGCTATGGAAGAGGCGCTGTTCCTGACCCGTTTCGCCACCCGGGTGTACGTGGTGCATCGTCGCCATCAGTTCAGGGCGTCGGCGATCATGGCCAAAAGGGTTGAGGAGCACCCCAAGATCGAGATCATCTGGGATACCGCTGTCGAGGAGATCCGCGGCGATAAGGGTGTCGAGTCGGTCGGACTCGTTGACACCGTGACTGGTGAGAACCGTCAGATGGACATCGACGGGGTCTTCGTTGCCATCGGACATCAGCCCAACACCGATGTTTTCGCCGAGTCGCTCAAGCTGGACGAGCGCGGATACATCGTGCTGGCCGGCGATGGAACAACTGCCACTGGGGTGCCCGGGGTGTTCGCCGCAGGCGATGTGGTCGACGCCCGCTACCGGCAAGCGGTGACCGCGGCCGGTACCGGCTGCATGGCCGCCCTCGATGCCGGTCACTATCTGGCAAACCACCACGGGGAATGACGCTATCCCCTAATCCGTTTCATTAGGCATAACAACGAACAATCCGGGAAAGGACCCCAGATGAGCGCAAACACCGTCACCCTCGATTCGTCGACCTTTGACAAGGCGATCGCCGGGAGCGAGCCGGTACTGGTCGACTTTTGGGCTGAATGGTGTGGACCCTGCCGCCTCGTCGCCCCGATCCTCGAGGAGGTCGCCGTTGAGCACAAGGGCAAGCTCACCGTGGCCAAGCTCAACGTAGACGAGAACCCGCAGATCTCCGGCTCCTACGACGTGATGAGTATTCCGACTCTGATCGTGTTCAAGGACGGGGTCGAGAAGAAGCGCATCATCGGGGCTCGTCCTAAGCACGCTCTGCTGAGCGAGCTCGCCGAGTATCTCTCCTAGCCCTCGGCTTTCCTCTGCCCGAAAGTGCAACCATCGGTTCACGGCTAGCTTTTCGGTGTGCGCCTGTATCGAGCCGGGGTATCTGGCGAGCCGGTCCGCGACATTCAGGACAGATTGCTGGTGCTCGGGTACCCAAGCGAACCCGATGCGTCCGGCGAATATGGGCAAGCAACCGTGGAGGCGGTGCGCTCCTTTCAAGCAGACCGCGGCCTCACAGCCGACGGAGAAGTTGGACCCGAGACCTGGAGAGTCCTTTACGAGGCCGGTTATCGCCTCGGTGATCGGCTCCTCTATTTGCGCCGGCCGATGTTGCGCGGTGAAGATGTAGCCGAACTGCAGAGTCGTCTCAGCCAGTTGGGCTTCGATCCCGGCAAGGTCGACGGGATCTTCGGACCCGAAACCGAAACGGCGGTACTCGACTTTCAGCACAACCGAAACATCACCGAAGACGGGATCAGCGGACCCGAGTTCATCACTGAGTTGCGGTTGTTGGTGCGGGGGGAGCTGAGGGAGGGTCGGGAGGTGGTCCGGGAACGGGAATGGCTTCGCAACCTTCCCGATACGGTGGTTGGCGCCCGTGTCTTCTTTGACGCCGCCTGCCGTACCCCGGAAGAGGCTCAGATGGCTTGGGTCACTGCCAGCTCGGCGGCGATGGAGTTACAGCTGAGGGGCGGACAGCCCATTCTGGCCAGGGCCGCCGACACCACGTTCCCCGCCCGAGTCAGGGCCGGCCGGGCAAATCGTATGGGCGCGGAGTTGGTCGTGTCGTTTCAGCTTCGCCGGGGTCCCGGCGCTGACGCGGTGTTCTACTTCTCGAGCGACCGCAGCCGTTCGGAAGCAGGCGAGATGCTCGCCGGCCAGATCGCCGCGGCAATATCCGCCGAGGTCGAGGGCCGGGCCACGGCCATCCTTCGTGAAACCAGGGCGCCGGCGGTGATCGTTTCCCGTGCGCCCCTCTCCGCCGAACTCGGACGCCAAGTTGTTGATGGCATCGAACGGTTCTTCTCCTCGGCGAGCCGATGACGGTTCGCCGAGACTTTGTCCGCTCCGGGGCTAACCCATCAACCGCCGGTAGAGCTTCTCCAGGTCCTCGATGCTGGAGAAATCGACGTGCAGCACACCTTTTCCGCTCCGGTAGGCGACCTTGACCTTCGAACCCAATCGATCACCCAGGCGGTGCTCGAGTTCGATGATCTCCGCAGGGCGTACCTCCCGCACCCGCGGACGGCCACCTCTCGAGGCTGACTCGCCCCGGCGGAGCCGCACAGCCTCTTCGATCTGGCGCACGCTCCATCCTTCGACGACCGCTCTCTTGGCTACATGTTGGGCGAACGCCCGATCGTCCACCGCTGCCAGGGCTCGGGCATGCCCGGCCGATAGTTCGCCGCGTTCGATCATCCCCTGAATGGAGGCCGGAAGTGACAACAGCCTGAGCGTATTGGTAACCACCGCGCGGCTCTTGCCGACCCGCTTGCCGACCTCGTCGTGTGTCATGCCAAAATCTTCCAGAAGCTGCCGGTAGGCGGCCGCCTCTTCGAGGGCAGTGAGGTCGGCTCTCTGCAGGTTCTCCACCAAGGCATCGGTGAGCCAGTCCCGATCATCCCCCTCACGGATGACAGCCGGGATGGCCACCACTCCAGCCCGACGCGCCGCTCGCCAGCGCCGCTCACCGGCTACCAGGAAATACCCGCCCTCCGGATTGAGTCGGAGTACCACCGGTTGCAGGACCCCGACCGTGCCAATCGACTCGGCGAGGGAGGCGAGGGACTCATCATCGAATGACGCGCGCGGCTGTTGGGGGTTAGGGCTGATCTCATCGAGGGGAACGACCGCGAATCCCGCCACCGGACCGGACGGGATTAGTGACGCCAGGCCCTTACCTAATCCAGATTTGGCCAATCCCGATGAAATGTTTGCCGGTTTTATGCTCATGTCTTGCTCGATTCCAAGGGGTCGCGTCACTTCCATCAGTCGATCCCATGCCGGCGGCGGAACTCCCGCCCCAATTCCCGGTAAGCGATGGCCCCCCGTGTCATCGGGTCGAACGCCTCAATCGGTTCGCCGTATGAGGGTGCCTCCGAGAGTCTGACCGAGCGGGGAATCACCGTTCGATAGGTGTTTTCACCAAAGTGCTGACGAACCTGGCTCGCCACATCACGAGACAGATTGGTCCGTCCGTCATACATGGTGAGGACGACTCCTTCAACCTCCAGGGCAGGGTTCAATTGGCGTTTGATCAACGCCACATTGGCCAGCAGTTGGCTGAGGCCCTCGAGGGCGTAGTACTCGCATTGGATCGGGATCAACACTTCGCTGGCGGCGGAGAGAGCGTTTACGGTGAGCAGGCCCAGCGATGGGGGACAGTCGATAAACACGACCCGATAGTCCGAGTTGACCGATTCGAGGGCTGACCTCAATCTCGCTTCCCGCGAGAAGACCGGGACCAATTCGATTTCAGCCCCAGCGAGGTCAATGGTTGCCGGTACCAGGAAGAGGTTCTTGACGGAGGTAGCCTCAACAGCGTCATCAAGCGGTATATCATTTAAAAGAACGTCATAGATCGACTGCGAGATGGCGTTTCGATCGATGCCCAACCCAGAGGTGGCGTTACCCTGGGGATCGAGGTCGACGATCAGTACCCGCACTCCTTGGAAGGCAAGGGCCGCGCCCAAGTTGATCGCTGTCGTCGACTTCCCCACCCCGCCTTTCTGATTGGCAAGAGCGATGATTGTCGCAGAGGAGCCTGTCACTACTGCTGCATGATAAGGAGGCGACGCCGACGGTCAAGGATCTTGATCTCGACACCGCCTTCGGCATCACCACGTCCACTTGAAATTTGGCCCGACCCGGTAAAGACCGCCCGGCCACCGGGAACGAGCAGCCTGCCCAGCACCGGCACCAGTTCTTTCGCAGGAATCGCCGCCCGGCTGACGATGGCGGCCGTCCTCCCATCCAGGTCGAAAATGTCGGCCCGCTCGATGGTGGCCTTGATGCCGAGGATCCGCGCCGCTCGCCTCGCCAAGTCGCACCGCCGAGCTGACCGGTCGATCAACACCATGTGGGTTAGGGGCCACACCAGCGCCAGCATCAGTCCGGGGAGCCCGACTCCCGCTCCGAGATCCCAACACTCTTCCGGGGCCTCGGGAAAGCCTGTGGCGAATGCCAGCGAATCGACCAGATGCCGATCCTCGATCTTGTCTCCCTCGGCCGGACCGATGCCACCGGCCGGAATGGCTTCCTCACGCAACCAGTTTCCCAATCGGTAGGCCCTGGCCGCTGTCTCGCTTTCGTTGCTTATTCCGAAGCGGCCCAGCGCGGCTTGGAGCTCGCGATTCACGTGAAACTTGAGGGTAGGGTTCCGTTCCGGGCGGGGATCATTCGTCCGGCTCGGTTACGGCCTCTCTCGCCAGGGGTGCGTCGGCGGCTTGGTCCTCTCCGGTGGTTGCGATGACCACGTAACGCCGGGGCGGCTCTCCTTCGGAGTACGATTGGACACCCTGGCGGCCGGCCACCGCGTCGTGGATTACCTTGCGATCGGCGGCACTCATTGGTTCCAACATGATCTCGCCGCCTTCGTTCAGGACCTGCTCGATCAACTGCTGGGCATAGATACTCAGCGCCTGACGGCGTCGGTCGGCATATCCGGCGATGTCCAGGCGCACACGGGCGGTATCGCCGTACTGGCGGTGGAGGGCGGTCTTGGTAATCTCGTGAATGGCTTCCATCAAACTTCCCCGAGGACCGACCAGGGCCTCGGTCTGCTCCCCGCTGATACCAGCGACCACGACGTCTTCCTCAACGGTCACCTCCACCGTTCCTTCGAGTCCGAAGGCCTCCAACAGCCCTACGAGAAAAGCTTCCACCGCCGGAGCTTGTTGATGGGCATCGACATCCAGCCTTGGCCTGCCCTCGAATCTCGGCCGCTGTCCGGCTGGTGCTCTATCGACGCCTCCCGACCCGGAGCTTCGGGGGTTGTTGCCGGATCGATCCTGGCGACTGGCCGACGGCGAGCGTACCGGGCGTCCTCCCCCACGGCCCGGCCCGCGCGAGGTCGGGCGACCCGTCGCCCGGCCAGATTCTCCCTGGCTACGACCCCCACCACCTCCCCTCGATCCGGACAAATCCCGCCCCCCTGGTCGATCCGACCTGTTACCCGTATCTGACCGGTCGCGCCCTCGTCGCCGACGATTCCGACTCGCGGCCCGAGGCTTGACTCGCACGATCGCATCGCGGCCGCCTATACCAAGAAACCCTTTCTCCGGTTCTTGAACCACCTCGATGTCGACGGCATCGCGATCTGCCATCCCCAGTTCGCTCATGGCAGCGGCGATCGCCACGTCTACCGACTTTCCGCGTACCTCAACCCACTCGACCACGTTGTCACTTCCTCCTACGACGCCTGCGCCGGTCGGCGGCACCGGCCTGGGGCCGCGCCGGCTCGTTCTTATTCGGTTCAGGCCTGGCCTTGGACGATTCGGCCATAACCGGAACCGGGGGCCGGCCGTCGATCCTGAAGATCACGATCTGCTGAAACAGCCGGAAAATATTTCCAGTCATCCAATAGAGCACCAATCCGGCGGGAAAGTTGTAAGACACGAAGCCGATGAAGAGCGGCATTATCCGGGTCACGGCCTGGGTCGCCGCCGCCTGTGGGTTGTCTGGTCGCACCTGGCCGGCGGTGGCGTGCCAGCTCTGGATGTATTGACTGGCAACCATCACCACCAACATGGCCAGATAAGGAATGGCGGTGGCGATACCGATGCCGACCGCGTCGGAAACCCTCGTGCTGAGGTTCATCCCTAGAAAGTTCGTACTGCCGTTTTCGATGGCGCTGCGGAGCGCCGACCCCTCCGGTATGTGTCCCGGCGCCGACAACACCCGGTAAAGGGCATACCAGATCGGCAGCTGGACGAGCAGGGGAACCAGGCAACCACCGGGAGTGGCGCCTGCCGCCCTCTGCACCCGCATCAACTCCTTCTGCATCTCCTCCGGTCGATCTTTGAGTTCCTTCTGGATTCTGCGGACTTCGGGTTGGATCGACTGAAAGGCGCGGGTGGATCGGGTTTGCTTGAGGGTCAGTGGAAACAGCAGCAGGTTGATGGCCACCGTCAAAAAAATGATGGCCAAACCGTAGGAGGGGACCAGATCGAAAAAGAATGCCAGGGCGGCACCGAGCCCATCCTGAAGGGCGTTGAACAACTGGCCCATCAGCCGGCCCAGTGTTCCGGCACCGGATCAAATCCGCCCGGACGGAGGGGATGACACCTTCCCAGCCGCCGCAGACCCAACCAACTGCCACGTATGAGGCCGAATCGGGTGATGGCGACCTTGGTGTATTGCGAACAGGTCGGCTGAAATCGACAGTTGGCTCCGAAGGCGGGACTCACCAATTTCTGGTAAATCACTATGAGGCCCAGCGCCAGGCTTGCCGGAATCCGGCCGACGCCCTTGACGATGTTCATGCCCCACCTTCTCTCCAAGCGGCCCCGTTCTGACTGGCCCCGTCACCACCGGCCTGTGCCACCCAGTCGACCAGAACCGCGTATTGCACAGACCCGACCGAGGCCGAAGCGATCAAAACGTAATCGAACCCGGTGGGGAGCGCCGCGGCTGCCACTGCGTGGCGTAGTCGTCGCTTGATTCGATTTCGCTGCACTGCATTTCCTATACGTTTCCCGGCTACCAACCCATACCGGATGACTCCCCTTTGCCCGGAAGCCCTCACAACGGTGATGTTGCCCGCACGGAGCCGGCGACCGGCGGCTAGCACGTAGCCGAAGTCCTCGGGCGTCCGGATTGCGACCGGCTTAGGCCGCGAGCCGTTTGCGGCCCTTGGCTCTTCTGGCTTGGAGAAAGGACCGTCCGGCACGTGTGGACATCCGGTGCCGAAAGCCGTGATTTCTCTTGCGGCGTCGCACCTTTGGTTGGAAAGTTCGTTTCATCGCGGCATGACCTGGAAGGGAAAATGATGGACCACATCAGGATATTGCGCCCGCTTCGACAGTGCAAAGGCGCCCATGTCTCCCAAGCGGTGACCGGGGCCCGGCATCTGGTGGCGGCTGGGTTGCATCTCATTCGGTCGGGTGAGCTATCGCGAAAAAAACCATTCCCGCCGGAAGCA
>JBQTHI010000149.1:0-10407 GCA_052390035.1 Actinomycetota bacterium
GCGCGCCGGTCAAGGGTGAGCAGGTTGCCATGGTGGTCGGCGACGATGCGCCCGATGAACGCGTCGTAAGTGGACCCACCTGCGATGTTCGCTGCGCTACATATGTCGATGATTTCGTTCACGAGTAACGAAGTCGACATCCAGTGGAGCGGGCGAAAGTTCGATCACTCCATCTCGTTCCACGATTTCGAGTTCCTCGCCGCCGGGGGATCGCGCTGGTTTGGATGACCCTGCGAGTGGAGCTAGCTTGCCCGCCGATCTGAACGAAGGCGGGGCGAAGACTCCGGCAACCCGCCCTTGGCGGCGATGGCCAGAAAGGCCTCTACTACCTGCGGATCGAATTGGCTGCCAGCGTTGGCGGTGATCTCCGAGATGGCGAAGTCGACGGAGAGGGCGGGCTGGTAAGAACGATGGTTGGTGATCGCGTCGAAGGCGTCGGCGACCAGGACAACGCGTGACAACACCGGAATACCATCGCCGGCGAGCCCGAGTGGATATCCCGTCCCGTCGTACCTCTCATGGTGATAAAGGATCGCTTCGGAAACCCGGTGGTCGAAACGTTCGGCGATCATGGCGTATCCGAGTTCCGGATGAAGGCGAATGTGGTCTCGCTCCGCATCGTCCAGCGGGCCAGGTTTGGCCAGTACCGCCGGATCGATGTGGACCTTGCCGACATCATGCAGCACCCCGACAAGCGAAAGGCGGTCGACGTCATCGGCGGCCAGCCCCATGGTCTTCCCGAGGGCGGCGGCAAGGTCGGCAACCCGGTGGACGTGACCGTACAGGTCTTCAACGGTCTCTTGCATCGCCAGCATCAGGAAGTCGTCCAAGGTGGTGATCCGCCGGTCGGGTGGCATAGGATCGACGAATTTGGCGGCGAATAACATGGGTCTAGCGGATTAACCCCCGATGGAGCTAGTCATCCACCGCCTTGGCGGGCCAGCTTGTCGACGTAGGAGGCCACCGCCCGGCGGTGGTCTTCGGTGTGATGGGACACCGCCTGGAGCGCTGCCGAATATTCGAGAAACCCGTCTAAGTCCATATGCCGTGCCTGCCTGAGCAACCGTTTGGCGAGGCGAACCGAATGGGCAGGTTTGGCGGCGATTTCGGCGGCCAATCGGCGGGTGCGGTCCAGAAGGTCCGCGGTCACCTCTATCAGGATCCCGAGGGCGACGGCCTCGTCGGCCTCGACTACCCTGGCGGTGAACGACAGTTCCGCCGCCCGCTGCCAGCCGACCACCCGAGGGAGCAGCCAGGCTCCACCGTCACCAGGAATGATCCCGAGGTCGACGAAGGTGTGAGCAAAGCGCGCCTGTGGGGAACCCAAGCGCAAGTCGGAGGCGAGCACCAGGTCGAAACCGGCCCCGATCGCCGGACCGTTCACGGCCGCGATCGTGACGAGATCGGTGGCCAACATCGCCCGGGTGAGACGTTGAATGGTGTTCCTGTACCCCTCGGTGATCTGCTCGGGCGTCCCGGCGAACATGCCACGACGTTCCGCCATATCTTTAACGTTGCCGCCCGCCGAGAAGGCCGTTCCTTCACCGGTGATCACCAGGACGCCGACATCGGGCGAAGTGTCGGCCTCGACGATGGCTCCGATCACCTCCTCGAGCATGTCCTCGCCGGTGATGGCATTGCGTATCTCGGGGCGAGCGAGGGTCAAGGTGGCGACCCGGCCCTCGATTCCGAACCGGACGTGAGAACGGCTCACGTCCAACCAACTCGGGCCGCGGCGGCGACAAAATCGGCGGCCCTCCGGCGGTCGACCGGATTCCCGGCCTTGCCGTCGCTCATGAGGAAAGAGCCGACGATGGCCCCGTCGGCCAGCATCGCAAGTTGTTCGAGGCTTTCGGGGTTTGCGCCCGAGCCGACCAAAAGCGGCGCCTCGGGGACCGCCGAGCGCACCCGTTTGAGATCGTCCGGGTCGGGAGCGCCGCCGGTTCCTTCCCCGGAGACTATGAGGGCACCGGCACCGCCCCGTTCCCAAGTGTCGAGGGCCGCCTGCTCGATGGATAGGCCGGGCGGGGGGGTGGCATGTTTGACGAAGACGTCGGCGAGAATCGTCACGTCGGGGCAAAGGCGGCGGCGTTGTCTGGCGATGTCGGCCGCTTGGCCGACAATCGGCCCTTGGTCGGTGATCATCATGCCCGACAAGACGTTGACCCGTATAAAGGCCGCGCCGGTGGCGACGGCGATGGCCAATGCGGCGTTGGCATCGTTGCGAAGCACATTGACGCCGAATGGCAGGGCGACAGACGTTGATATCTCGGCTATCACCCTGGTCATCGAAGCCACCGTCTCGGCGGGGACCCGATCACCGTAGAACGGGAGATCGCCGAAGTTTTCGATCATCAGGGACGGGAATCCTGCCTGTTTGAGTGTTAGGGCATCCTCCCGGGCCCGCTCGATCACACCGTCGAGGTCGCCCCGGTAGCGTGGAGATCCGGGGAGCGGGGGAAGATGGACCATCCCTATCAGGGATGGCGGCCTCATATCTGGGCGTGCACCACTTGCAATGCGGTTTCGGCCACTTCGCCTACGGCCTTCAAGTTCTTGGCATCCTTACGCTTGATGCGGTGAACGGCTAGGCGGGCGAACTCACCGGCCGGGCCTTTGACCACCTGGTCCGTGTCGGCTGGACCGAAAACCCACTTGGCGTAACCGGGACCCATCACCTCGACCCGGACCGGGGAGTAGTCCATGTCGGCCGCCTTGAAGGCGTAGGGCAGGGTTTTCCAGCCGAGAAAACAGACATGGCGGATCCGGGATGTGTCCTCGGTCGGAGCCTTCATGGCGGCATGGATGTCGAGACCGTGAGCCCAGGTCTCCAGCAGCCTCATACTGGCAAAAGTCATGGCGCTCATGGAACCGGCGATCCACTCCACCCGGTCTTCGCCTTCCATGCGGGACAATGGCTCAACCACCTTGGCCCGGCCGCCTCGCCACCACTCGATCACATCCTGGTAGCGCATCTTGCGGCCCTTCTTCACCGCCACCTGGCGGAGGGCGTCCAGATCGGGTGCCGTCCGGTACTCTTCGATGCGTGCGCCTCCGTTCAGGGCATCGGCGGCAAGTTCGGCTGAATCGGCCAGATGGCTGATCGTGTCTCGGATCGACCACCCCTTCGCCGGGGTCGGCCGCTCCCAGTCTTTTGCTCCGATTCTCTGGAGGAATTGATCGAGAAACTGCTGCTCGGCCACCAGGTCGGACAGGATCTCACGCACGGCGCCATGGTAGTCGCTTCCAGGAAACCCAAATCCTCGGGTGACTAGCTAGTCGCCGCCGGAGGGTAAGAGCCCAATCTGAATAAGAGGCGAGTTTGAAACAGCCGTTGGGACCCCAATATGTCAAGCTTTGGACCGCTTCGGTGGTTTCCAACTTCGGTGACGGGGTGGCCCAGGTCGGCTATCCATGGCTGGCGTCGGCCGTCACCAGGAATCCAGTTCACATCGCCCTGCTGGCCGTTGCGGTCCGGTTGCCCTGGCTCGTCTTCAGCCTGCCGGCCGGGGTCATCACCGACCGGGTTGATCGACGCCGTCTGGTGGGGTGGATGGATCTCGGCCGCTTTGTCATCACCCTCGGCGTGGCCCTGGTCGTTCTGAGGAGCCAGGCCGGGCTTGCCCAGGCCGGCCTGACCTTGGCTTCCCAAATCCAAAGCGGCGAGGGCGGTCCGCCAGCCAACGCCGGGTTCGTTCTGGCCATCCTGTATACCAGTGCCCTGTTGTTGGGGATCGCTGAGGTGCTGCGTGACAATGCGGCCCAGACCTTGATGCCCTCGATCGTCGCCACCGACAACCTGGAGAAGGCCAATGGCAGGTTGTGGGGGGCCGAGATGGTCATGAACTCTTTCGTCGGGCCCCCTCTCGGTGGCGTGCTGCTGGCCATCGCCTTCGCTCTGCCCTTCTTCGTCGATGCCGGTTCTTTTGCTGTGGCGGCCGGGCTGGTTTTCCTGATCGCCGGGCAGTTTTCCCCAAAGAGCCACAACGTCGAGGAGCGTCGTTCGTTCTCCGCCGATCTCAAGGAGGGTGTCGCCTGGTTATGGCGGCATCCACTGTTCCGATCCCTCGGGATGATCCTCGGCATAATCAACGCCGCCGGGATGATGACCGGGGCAACTTATGTACTGTTCGCACAGGAAATACTCCGGTTGGATGCGGCTCGGTTCGGTGCGCTCATGTCGGCCGGGGCAGCAGGCGGAGTTGCCGGTTCTCTATTGGCGGCCTGGGTCTCCAAGCGGCTGAGCCAAGGGGGGGCGCTGTTCCTTGTCCTGTTGGGTAGCTCGGCGACGACGGTCATCACCGGACTCACCTCATCTGCCCTGATGGTGTGGGCGATGTTCGCCATTGGGTCGTTCCTAGCTGTGGTCTGGAACGTGATCACCGTTTCGTTGCGCCAAAGCCTCATCCCCGACTTCCTCTTGGGCCGGGTCAACTCGGTCTATCGCTTCTTCGGCTGGGGCATGATGCCCATCGGCGCCCTGATCGGAGGATGGTTGGTTGCCGCCGCATCTGCCGTCTCCGGCCGTCCGATGGCCCTCCGTCTCCCCTTCCTGGTGGCAGGGGCGGTGCAGTTCCTGCTTTTCTTCTATGCCCTCCCGCGCCTCAACACTCGGCGAATCGAGGCTGCCAAATCGGCGGCAGCTTCCTGACTCCCAGTGCCACCCTTTCGGCTACCAGGGTCGTTCGGCCTGCTCCTCCTGGAAGGGGGCGGGCGGAGCCACCCGATCGGGGGTGGCTACGAGCGAGTTGAGCCGATCGACCAACTCGTGGAGGCGCCCGAAACTGCGCCGGTCAAAGCTAAGGACCAGCCTGTCACATTCAAGAGCATCGCCATCGGCCACCTCGACGGGAAACGGGTCGGTGACCTCGATCGTCCCGTCGGTGACCAGGTCGGCGAACTGGCGGTTGATCTCTTCCAGGGTGGTCGGGTCGGGCGCCTGGTGGATGCGGAGGACGAGGCGACCGTCGACGTATCGTTGCGAGTGGTAGTTCGAGTAGAAGCCGAGGACATGGTTCAACGCATCGTCAGGGTCGCCGGTCAAGGTGAACAAATCGAGGTCGGAGGGCGAGATGAGCCCCTTTTCCACCAGGACGCTCGAGCAGAACTCCAGCAGACGTGGCCAATAGCCGGTCCCGGGGGCCTCCATGAGCACGATGGGGTGAAGGTCGCTTTTCCCGGTCTGGATCAAGGTGAAAAGCTCAAACGTCTCATCGAGAGTTCCGAAGCCTCCCGGGAAGAGGGCAAAGGCGTGGGATTCCTTGATGAAGGTCAACTTTCTCGTGAAGAAGTACTTGAAGTTGACGTTTCGCGTCGGGTCGATATAGGCGTTCGAGTCGGGCTCGAACGGAAGGCGGATGTTTACCCCGTAGGAGTGGCCCCGGCCGGCGCCTTTGCTCCCCGCTTCCATGATGCCTGGCCCGGCTCCGGTGATGACCCCCCAACCCTTCCCAGCCATCCGCCGTGCCAGCTGCTCGGCCAGTCGGTAGTTGGGATCGGTGTCATCGACCCGGGCGCTGCCAAAAATGGTGATCTTGGGCTCCGGGTGTCGAGCAAAGGCGAGGAGTGAGTACCGCATCTCCTTGAGAGCGGTATTGACGAGCTTCAAATCGCCCCGGCCGGCCCGATCGCGGTGCAGTTTGAGGACGCTCGTCACCATCTCACTGATGAGGTCCTGGTTGTTGGCTCCCCCGGCCGCCTCCACCAAGTCGCGAACGCGCTGATCCAATTCCGGGTTGCCAAGGTCATAGCCGCGCACCTGGGAAACCGTAGCCTCCCCTCACCCTGAACCGAACGGCTTGACGGTCGGTCCACGCCTGACCACCGCGTTCCAAACCGTTTCATAGTGGTCGCGGTCGTACGGGTCGACATGAGGAAGCACAAAAGCCTCCCAGGCGCGGCGCAGGGGATCACCACTGGTCGCATAGACCCGGAGTCCGGTCGGGATCCGATCGAGCACCGAACGCAGCGACAGCGGAGACTCGACCCTGGTCGATGCGTCGGGGACCACGAAAGACGCGTTTACCTCGACGGCCAGTCGCGAGATCGCATCAACGAATGGCTCGACCAGGGACGGGTACCGTCGGTTCAACATGGCTCGGATCTGATCACCGGCGGGGAATTCCTTCTCCCAAATTACCCAGCGGTCGGCGAAGGCCTTGTTGAGGGTTTGGGTACCGGCGTAGTCCCGGATATCGGTGGGGTTCATGGTCCCGAAGATCCGGACGTCGCCCCGCAGCCTCACCGTCTCGCCAGTGGGCAGGTCAAGCGCGCCGTACCGGTCGAGCAGGGCGTGGAGGGCGAACAGCGTCTCGGCCCCCGCCGCGTTCAACTCCGAAAGGTTGAGCAGCGCGGGGCCGCGCAACGCCCGGGTGATGTCACCGTCTTCCCATCGGCTCTCGGTTCCGCCCTTGCCATCGCCGTGGAGCCTGGTGGAGCCGATCAGGGTCACGTCCCGGACCTCACCGGTCAATGGAATCCGGAAATACGGGAGTCCAAGGTAGGCGGCAAACTGTTCGATGTCATGATCTTTTCCGGTGCCCATGTGACCCCGGACCGCCAGGTGGAGCGGGACAAAACCTTCGGGATTGGTGCGGCGGACCGCTTCGACCTGGGCGAAGCGGTACAACATCCCCAAGTCGACATAGTGGGGATCGGCGACAGGGATCTTCCCGGTCCGCTGCTGCCGATCGGGAGCGTCGTCCCCCACGGTGAACGTTTCCAGGACGATTGGCTTGCCGTTCCCGGTTGGGTCGTCGAACGTCACTTCGTCAGGCACTCAATGGCTCCTTTGTTCGATCGGTCATGCGAGCTGGTCGCAGCCACCAGGTGTCCATTCCCCAAAGGGCCAGGCCACGGCGGAGAGCGCCACGGGTGCCGTCGATCATCGCCCTGGTCAAGTCCTCCGGACGGTTGACTACCTGAAAGCGGTGGTATGCCCCGGTCATGGTGTCGTCTCCGATGCCTATGCCCAGGACCGTGGTCCCCGATCGTTCGACCGCCTCCACTGAGTTGGCCAGTGCTTCGACCGAACCTCGAGTCATCCCGTCGGCCAGCACGACCAGCACCCTCACGTTGGCTCCCAACTTGGCCATCCGTTCGGCGGCGTGGATCAAGTTGAACTCGTCGACGTTGGCGGCCCGCTCAAACATCGAAACGGGCGGAGACGATCGCGGATCGCGACGGGCTGCCAGAGCCGCTTGAGCAGGCTCGGCGGCCGTGAAGAACATCCCGGCCAGGACATCTTCGGCTTCACGCCAACGGCGATCGAAGGGCTTGACCAAATAATGGTTGACGGTGCTGGTCAGCCGGTCGGCGGCGGTGCCGTGGGACTGGCGAAGGCCGGCCATGGCCTGGCTGGAGGTCCTGGTATATGTCCATTCGGTGTCGCCGGGCCGAGCGGCGAACCCTCGGTTGAATAGCGCCACCTCGAAGTCAACCTGCAGCTCGTGGCAGAGCCGCGCCATGGTGACCGCCCCCAGGAGTGCGGCGGCCATTCCCCAGGGGCTGCGGACCGGCCCCAGGCTGCGCGATTGCAGCATCGAAGCGGAAGCGTCGACCAAGAGACTCACCGCGTAAGAGCGCCGGGTGCGAGTGGCCCGCCGCTCATACATGCGCTGGTAGAGGCCGGCGCCGATGAAGAGGGCGGCGTGAGGGGAGACGTCGCCCTGGTCGTACCCGGAGCGGAGGCCTCGGCGCTGGTTGGCGGCGAACAGCGGGAAGAGTTCTCCAGAAACCTGACGTTGGGCAACCCCCCATTTACGGGCGGCGGAGTACCACGCCTCCCGGCCCTGCCCGGCGAAGGCGGCAAAGGTCCTCGGGGCGGGAGTCACCACCAGCTTTCCCCCCATCCCGGTTGGCAGATAGACGGTGGGTGCTTCGCTCACCCGGAGTAGTTGGTCGGTGGAGGCGTCCCCGGCAAGTTCGGAGGCGCCCTTGCGGTCCGATAGCCCGGCCCGGGCCTGGGCCGCTCTTTGCACCTCCTGATAGCTAGCGGCGCTCCGCACCGACGGGCTGGGAAGACGAACCATGTCGAGGCCGTCGGTGGCCGCATCGGCGTCGACCTTTTGGCGCAACCGCTGTTGGGTGAGGGTGGCTTCCTCCCGCACGGCACTCACCAAGCCGTGCTGGCGGGCGATCTCCACCAACCGCATGGCAAGGTCGACGACCTCGCCAGCCTCATCACATGCGGCGGCGTCCAAGCAGATTGGATGAGCATCGGCGAGGGCTCGCTGCACCCGACCATCAACCCGGCGTTCGAGCGGTTCACGCTCCGAATAGCCACCACACAGCATGAAGCATCCGAGGGTGAACTGGCCTAGGGCGCCAGCCCGGGAAAGCGCAGAGGTGAGAGAAGCCTGGTAAACGTCGGCGAGGACTGAACGAGCGCCGGGATAGTTGACCAATCCCTGAATCTCCTGGCGGGCGTCCTCCAAGGCAAAGAACAAGGCCTCGGCTATCGGTCCTCCGAACTGGCTCAGATGTTCGAGCAGGGTGATTGACGGCGCCTCGCCCTGCAGGGGACGGTCGAGATCGCTCGAAATCAGGTGGACGACTTCATGCATGGCGGAGGCCAGCGCCATTTCGTCGGGGGTCACCGGGGCCTGGCGATTGGCTGCGGCCTGGAAAAGTCTCGGGTCGCACACAATCTCCTGATCGGAGGCGGCGGACGCCGGTCCCAGCAGCACTCGCAACTGGTCGTTACCAGCCAGGGCCCTGGCGAACCGGGTGACCGCCGGGGCCACCTTCTGGTACCGGGCCACCACCGATTCGATCGCCTGTTCGTCGGGCCGCAACAGATCACCGAGCACCGTCTGGCGGCTGCGGACATCGGTGGGGGCGCGCATGAGCCGCCGATTGTCTCACGCTCGTCAACTTTCTCCCCCTCGTACACTCCCGGCCGATGGAGGGCGAGACCCACTACCGGATCAGCACACTCGACAGTGGCCTGCGGGTAATAACCGAAGTGATGCCCTCCGTTCGATCGATAGCGGTCGGATGCTGGGTCGACACCGGTGCCCGAGACGAGCTGGTCAACGAGGGCGGCGCCTCCCACTTCTTGGAGCACCTTCTCTTCAAGGGATCGGAGCGATATTCGGCCCGGATGATCGCCGAAACGTTCGATGCGATCGGTGCAGAGTCGAACGCCTTCACCTCCAAGGATCACACCTGCTTCTGGGCGCGGCTTTTGGACAGCGATCTCCGCGTGGGCCTCGATCTTCTCGCCGAGATGCTGCAACGACCGGCTTTTCGTCCGAACGAGATCGACAGCGAGCGGCAGGTGGTGGTCGAGGAGATCAACATGAACGACGACGATCCTTCGGATCTCGCCTTCGAGGAGTACACCCAGGCGCTGTTCGCCGGGCATCCCTTGGAGGGTCCGGTACTGGGCACCAGGCAGTCGATCAGGGCGATGGGTCGCGACGACTTGCACGGATATTGGACCAGGAGGTACGGGTCACGATCGACGGTGGTGTCGCTGGCCGGCTCGATAGAACACCAGACCGCGGTCGACATGGTGGGGGAGTTGTTTGGTGAATGGAGCGGTGGGGAGGTCGATCACGTCTACCAACAGCCGGTGACCGCCCAGCGAGTGCGGCTCATTCATCGCGAAACGGAGCAGGCCCACCTGGTAATCGGTGGGCTGGGCCTCAACCGGGCGGACGACCGCCGGTTCGCTTTCGACGTGCTCAACCATGTCCTCGGCGGTGGGATGTCGTCCCGGCTCTTTCTGACCATCAGAGAGGAACGAGGCCTGGCATACGCCATCTACAGCTTCCGAATGGCCCATGCCGAGACTGGCGGTTGGGGGGTATACGTCGGTACCACCCCCGAGCAGGCCGGCACCTGCCTACAACTGATCAGAGACGAGATCGAGAAGGTGGCCGACCAGGGAATCGAACCCGATGAGTTAGAACGAGCCAAAGGCTCCATGCGGGGCGGGCTCGCCCTCTCCATGGAGGACCCCAACAGCCGGATGATCCGCCTCGGCCGGGATGAGCTGGCAGGCGGTCCCCATTTGTCGGTCGATGAGCGGATTGCCCGTCTCGAAGAGGTAACCATCAAAGACGTACAGACCGTCGCCGCCGAGTTCCTGACGGGCACCAAGGTGATGGGGGTGGTAGGCCCGTTTCACGAAGGAGATTTGGACAGGTGGGTGGCGTGATCCGCGTCGGGGTGTCGGGGGCGGGTGGTCGCATGGGAACCTTGACCTGCGAGGCGGTGGCCGCCACCTCCGACCTCGAGCTCGCCGGACGATATGCCCCCGGGCATGGCCACGACCGCCCCCCACTCCCCCTCGTTGTCGGCCAGCGCCCCGCCGTTCAGGCTGTTCATCATGGGCACAGGCAGGACGTTGGCTTGGAGTCCTCCGAGATAGCGGTAGAGCGGCAGGCTGCGGGCCGCGGC
>JBQTHI010000150.1:0-8345 GCA_052390035.1 Actinomycetota bacterium
CGGAGCTGATCAAGCGGGTCGACCGGCCTCCGCAGCCAGGCGACCAATGCCCACAGCCCGCCGAAGGCGATGAGATCCCCGGGCCCGCTGGCCTCGAACTCTAGATCCCCGATCGCGGCGAGCAGGAGGCGGATGGTCGCTGCAGCGGTCACTGCCATGGCGATGGAGGCCGTGACCGAGACATAAAGGCCTCGCCCGGGGCTCGGCGACCCGCCGATCCGCCGCTCCAAGGCCATCCATACCGTGAGCCAGACGATGCCCGCCACGATCAAGGTGGCAAGGGTCAATGCGAGGTCGTCCGCCTGCCGCACCAGCACGCCGTCACCGGGCATGACCATCTCCAGAAGTGAAGAGATGGCGTTGGTGGTGAGAACGCTCGCCGCTACCAGGACGAGGTAGGTGACGATCTCGACCGCTGAGGTTCCCGTGCCTTTGGTGTGACGCCTGGCCACGAGGATCAACGGCAAAGCGATCACGGCGGCGATCACCACGAGTAGCAGGATGAGAGTCATTTCGTTCCTAACAGGAAAAAGGCCAGGGAAGTTCGGAGATCAGAGGGGGTGTGGTGTCATTGCGGAGCACGAATTCGAGATTCTGCTCGTAGGTGTAGGGCTGGAAGGGGTCCGAGCTGTCGAGATAGGTGGCTCGCACTACCACGATGGTTTCGGTGCCTGCCGGCGTCACCCGGTCAACGGCTAATCGGGTCGGTTTATCGATGGTGCCCCCGGAGACGCCGCTGGCCAGTTCCGATGGGGCGCACCGCCGCTGCAGCCGGTCGTCAAGGACCGCGTGGGCGCCGTCGAAGTCACCGGCATCGAGACTCCGGTAAAAAGTCTGCAAAGTTCCCTCCGGGGTGTCGCGGGGGAACTCGACGGGCGGCCGGATGCTGGTGACGATGGCGGCCGCCGCCACCGCCACAACGAGGACCAGACCGAAGATTAGGGCGATGCGCCCGCCGCCACCCCGGTCGCTGCCGCCAGGACTGTCAGGGTTCTGGGTCATGAGGTGGCCTGATCCATCGAGTTCTCCAACACAATCGGGGTTCTCCCGAATCGTCGCTCAGCGATGTCACCATCGGTGGCGCCGATGCCGTCCATGGTGAAGGAAACTAGGCGATCAACCAACTGCGACCTGGTCAGGGGCCGATCCGGGTGGTACCAGCGCTCCACCGCGTTCAAGATCGAAAGCAGGAAGATCGCCGCCAGCCGGGGGTCGAGGTCGGCGCGAAACGAGCCATCGAGGCGCCCGGCGGTCAGTACCTCACGAAAGGACGACTCGTAACGATCGCGGGCAGCGATCACCCTGGCCCGGTGGACCGTGTCGAGCACATCGGCCTCGTAGAGGAAGGTGCGCACCTCGTCGAGATGATCCAAGACCACGTCGATGTGACCAGAGACCAACGCCCGGAGCCGATCGGTCCCGCTCCCGGGCTCGGCCACGGCCCGCTCGGCCGCGGCATGAAAGAGCGAACTGCCTCGTTCGACAACCTCGACCAACAGGTCCTCCTTCGACTCGATGTGGCTGTAGAGAGACGACCCCAGCAGACCAACCTCCCGAGCGAGGTCCCGCATGGAGGTGCCGTGGTATCCCCGAGCGGCGAAGAGTCGACTGGCGGCCTGGACCAGGTCGGCTCGGGTGCGGGTGCGTCCGGTGGTCATACGTCGTAGTCGACCGCGACCTGATCGGTCAGCGGGTGCGACTGACAGGTGAGGACCATTCCTTGGGCGAGCTCGTAGTCGACCAACGCCCAGTTCTTGTCCATTCGGACCCTTCCCGCAGTGACCCGGGCCTTGCAGGATGCGCACATGCCACCCTTGCACGAATAGGGCAGTTCCCTTCGCACCCGGAGAGCGGCGTCGAGCACTGAGGTCTCGGCGCGCATCCGGGTGGTGGTTACCCGTCCGTCGAGGACAATGGTGAGGGCCACCGTCCCTTCCTCGTCGGCCGGCTCGGGGGGTAAGGAGGTGGGGTCGAGCGGCCCGGCGAAGAACAGCTCGTCGTGGATGCGCCCTGCCACCACTCCCCGATTGGTCAGCACTTGGCGGGAGGCGGTCACCATCTCGAAGGGGCCGCACAGGAACCACTCGACCGGCTCGGCCGGCGCCACCACCCGATCGAGGAGCTCCTCCAATTTGGCGGCGTCAATCCGGCCGGAGAACAAGGGAGTCACTCCCTGCTCGCGGCTGAGGACGTGGATGAGTTGGAGGCGTTCGGGGTAGCGGTCCTTGAGCCCCTCCAACTCGTCGAGGAACATGACATGGTCGGCCGATCGGTTGCCGAAGATCACCGTCCACCGGCATCCCGGCACGGTTTCAAGGGTGGTCGACACGAGCGATAAGACCGGGGTGATGCCGCTTCCCGCCGCCACCGCCCCATAGTGAACGGGACGCGGATCGACGGTGAATTCTCCCACCGGGGCCATTACCTCCAGCTCAATCCCGGCCTGCATCCCGGTAGTGGCCCAGGTGGAAAAGGCGCCCCCCGGCAGCCGTTTGATCCCCACCCTTAGTTTGCCGCTGTTGGCATTGGCGCAAATCGAATAGCTACGCCGGACGTCTGCTCCGTCGATCTCGGCACGAACCGTGACATGTTGCCCTGCGCGGTAGATGAACTGGTCGGCCAGCTCCGCAGGGACATCGAAGGTCACCGCCACCGCGTCGTCAGTGAGGGGAGCAACCTCAACCACCCGCAGGTGATGGAAAACCGGCCCAGAAATTGTTGGACCAGAAACTGTTGGCCCGGAAACTGTGGGATCGGTCACCGCAGCTCCTTGAAACGGGCGAATGGCTCACCACACTTCGCGCAGACCATGAGCGCCTTGCACGCCGTCGAGCCGAACTCGCTGAGGGTACGGGCGTCGGCCGTCCGGCATTTCGGGCAACGAGCCTCGGCCGCTGGCCCAGGGGCAGCTATGCCCAGCTCGTTCAACGCCGCTCGCCCAGCCGGGGTGATGTCGTCGGTGGTCCAGGCCGGCCAATGGACCGTTTTTACCTCGGGTCGGTAGCCGGCGCCGACCAGCACCTCGGTGATGTCGGCTTTGATGGCTTCGATGGCCGGGCACCCCGAATAGGTCGGGCTTACAGCCACCGTCACTCGGTCGCCGTCGCGGTCGACCGAGCGGATGATTCCCAGATCGACCACCGACAGGGTCGGGATTTCCGGGTCAACCACCAGAGTGATCGCCTCCAGCGGATCAAGTCTCGTGTTCACCATTTGACACCCGGTTGGGAGCGGGCCAGCCACTGCATGTCGGCGAGAAGGTGGCCGAGGTGTTCGGTGTGAAGGCCCTGGCGTCCGCCGCTTCGTTGAAAGCCCTCGACCGGTCGGGACAAACCAGCCGACCGGAGAACCGTGTCGATCCGGTCATCCCAGGCCGGGCGCAGACCGGCGGTCTCAACATCCTCGAACATCTCGGCGGTGAACCGCCACACCGTATCGAGAGCGACCTGGGCGCGGCGGTGGCTCTCCTCGGTCCCGTCACCGAGGCGGATTACCCAGTCGGTCGAGAAGCGCAGGTGATAGGTGGCCTCCATGTGAGCCTTGGCGGCCACCCCGGCTAGGTGGTCGACGGGGCCCGAGGCCACCAGCTCCCATAGTGGCACCTGGTAGGCGTCGAGACAAAACTGCCGGACGAGCGTCTGGGCGAAGTCTCCATTCGGGAGTTCGCAGATGAGCAAATTGGTGAACTCCCGCTCTGAGCGGAACATGGCCAGCTCGTCTTCGGTCTTCCCCATGGTTTCACCGGCGACGGTTAGCAGGGCTCTTGCCACCCCAAGGTGATCGAGGGCAATGTTTCCGAGGGCGATGTCGGTTTCCAGATCGGGCGCGTTTGAAATCCAGCCCGAGAGCCGCTGGGCGAGAATGAGGTTGTCATCGCCATAGTTCAGGGCCTTCACATCTGGCCCACTTCATCGGGTATCTGGTAATGGGTGGCGTGGCGATACGGTTTTTCGATCGAGCCGAAGAATGATTCGGCGTCGTCGGGATCGGAGGCGGTGATGGCACTGGATGCCGTCACCCAGATGCTGACTCCCTCCACCCGTCGGGTATAGACATCACGGGCGGAGAGCAACGCGGTTTCGGCGTCGGGAGCGTGGAGGCTCCCAACGTGCACGTGTGACAGGCCCCGCTTCTGGCGGATAAACACCTCCCACAGGGGCCAGAGCGACTCAGTCTCCGAGCGGGCGACGTGAACGTCGGCCTCACCAGCGACCTTGGGCACTGAGTAGGTCATTCAGGCGACCTCCTGGCGCGACCGCCTGGCCGCATACGCCACCCCCGCTTCCCGCACCCAGGCGCCTTCTTCCCAGGCCCGGCGCTTGTGCTCCAGCCTCTCACGGTTCATCGGTCCGTTGCCTTTGACGACTGCCCAGAACTCGTCCCAATCGATCTCGCCGAAGTCGTAATGGCCGCGGCTCTCGTTCCAACGGAGGTCAGGGTCGGGGATGGAGAGCCCGAGAAAGTCGGCTTGAGGCACGGTCATGTCGACGAATTGCTGACGCAGGTCGTCGTTCGACACCCGTTTGATCTTCCATTCGATCGACTGTTCGGAGTGGCTCGACTCGGAATCGTGGGGGCCGAACATCATCAATGAAGGCCACCAATAACGGTCCAGGGCATCCTGGGCCATCGCCCTCTGCTCGGCGGACCCCCGGCAAAGGGTGATCATGATCTCGTAGCCCTGCCGCTGATGGAAGGACTCCTCCAGGCAGATCCTCACCATCGCTCGGGCGTATGGCCCGTAGGAGCAGCGCTTCAACATCACCTGGTTGGTGATGGCAGCCCCATCGACCAACCAACCGATCGCCCCCATGTCGGCCCAGGAGAGGGTGGGGTAGTTGAAGATCGACGAATACTTGTGTTGCCCCTGGTGGAGCAGGTCAACCATTTCGTCCCTGGTCACACCCAAGGTCTCCGCCGCCGAGTAGAGATAGAGACCGTGACCCGCCTCGTCCTGCACCTTGGCCATGAGGATGGCTTTTCGGCGCAGAGAAGGGGCCCGGCTGATCCAGTTTCCCTCGGGCTGCATGCCGATGATCTCCGAGTGGGCGTGCTGGGCGATTTGGCGGATCAGCGTCTGGCGATAGGCCTCGGGCATCCAGTCGGTGGGTTCTACCTTGTCCTCAGCATCCAATAGCGCTCTGAACCGATCCTCACTGTTCATACGCATCGATCTTAACGAACGATCGTTCGTTGGTCAAACAGGGGGAACCTGCGAACCCCGGGTTCCATCGCATGAAATCGTTGGTTGGAGCCCTGGGTTCGCTTCTAATCGGCTAGACGAAGGGGCTCACCTCATCCGCGGCGACGAGACTCACCTTGAGCCGGAACCACGACACCCCGGGTCGGTCGGAGATTCGGTCCACCCCCACGTTCGTCACTAGGTTGCCGCCATGGATCAGCGTCGCATAACCGTCGAACACCGCCACGAGGTCGGGATCATCTGGCTCGATCGCCCGGAGAAACTCAACGCCCTCTCAACCGAAATGTGGACGGCCATTCCCGCCGCCGCCGCCAGTCTCGACGCCGATCACACCGTTCGGGCAGTCGTGGTGGCGGGCCGGGGCGACGCCTTCACCGTGGGGATCGACCTGGCGATGCTCGCCTCGATCTCCCCCGCAGGGGCGTCCGAAGCCGAACGACGCCAGGCACTGTTCCGTCGTATCAAGGAGCTTCAGCGGACCTTCAATTCGCTGGCAGATTGCCGCAAACCGGTGATCGCCGCCGTCCACGGGTATTGCCTCGGGGCCGGCATCGACCTGATCACGGCCTGCGACATCCGCCTAGCCAGCGCTGACGCGATCTTCGGGGTGCGAGAGACCCGCATGGGTATGGTCGCCGATGTCGGCACCATGCAGCGGCTGCCCGCCATCGTCGGGCCGGGTCATGTCGCCGAATTGGTCTACACCGGTGACGACGTCGATTCGGATCGGGCTGCCAGGATCGGCCTGGTCAACCACATTTATCCGGACCGGGAGTCGCTTATCGAAGGAGCGATGGAAATGGCGGGACGGATCGCCGCCCACACCCCCTTGGTGGTCCAGGGTGCCAAACAAGTGCTGCGGGCGGGCGAGGGAAGGTCGGTCGAACAGGGTCTCGACTACATCGCCCTTTGGAACGCCGCCTTTCTCCAATCGGATGACCTCGTCGAGGCAATGGCCGCCCACGTCGACAAGAGGATGCCCAACTTCACCGGTCGATGACTCTCATCCAGATAGCGCGGAGGTGAACAGCCTCGGCAGGTGACGAACGGAGTGATCGGCCGCAAAACGGGTGAAGAGGCGGGAGGTGGCGGCTCCGGTGCGGTTGTTGAGGAACCACACCGGGGTGGGCGAGAAGTGGAATTCGCCTTTGCCCAAGGCCCTTGCGACCGGAGCGAACGGTCCCCGCGAAACTGTCTTTTGCGGTCGGTCGAACAGGAGGGTGTTGTGCACGACGCCCATCCCGCTCCCAATGTCGTCCAGGTTGTGGCCGGGGAATGCTGTCCACGAGGCGCGCTGCTGCAGGAAGTTGAAGCCAGTCCAGACGTTGATGGCGATGGCCCCGTAGCGCAAGTCGGCGATCGCTTCATCGAATCGCCTACCGAGCTGGCGAATGGTGGCGGGATGAATGATCAGGTTCGCACCGAGAGTTCCCACCAACCGCCGATTACAGAATTCGACTGCCGCCGGGAGGAATTCCGCCGGATGGCCATGGGGAAGCCTGGTGGTGGCAAACGCCGCCGAGAAGAACTCCTCACGGTATGCGGAGTGTTGTGCGGTCGGATCCAGATCGGGCACCCAAGAGCAGGTCGAGTCACCAACGGTTACTGCTCCAGGCTGGCAGGCAATGGCAAATCTTCGCTCCTCACCCTCCGGGTAATAGGGGTGTCGACGAGGAAGCCGGTCGAACACCGCGCTGACTTCCCGTAGGAAGCGATCCGACCCCACCCAGTCTCCCGGCAACACCAGCACCTGGGCTGCTATGCAGTTGAACCCGCCGTTGACCAGCTTCTGAGTAGCAAAGTGCTCGGCTTGAAATCTGAAATCGGCCTTTGACCAGGGACCGGGGACGACGATCACCGGGCTGACCCCGCCAAGCTCGCTGGTGATCGGCTTGTTGAGATGGGGAGCGTGCCGGCGTTTCCGGTCGGCAGCCTCAACGCCTTCGCCCCACACGATCCGATCGTGGGTCTGCGCGCTGCCAGTGATGTGCACGCTCTCGACCAGAGGGTGGTGGACCAACTGTTCACCAACTTCGCCTCCTCCATAGAGGATGCGCAGGTAACCCCGATCAACGAAGTCGACGAAGATCTCGTTGAAGATCGGGCCCAGGTAGTCGTTGATGGGACTGAGTTTGAGCGCCACGACCTGACCTTCGGCGTACAGCTTGTAGAGGGTGTCGAGTACCGGTATTGACGAGATGTTGCCGGCGCCGAGCACGGCGCAGATCTGACCCGAACTGGCCCGATTGGGAGTGGACCAACCGTCCCCTTGGCGCCGGTAGAACGAGGCGGTGTTCTCGGCCAGGTTGGCTGGAGTCACCTGCGGTTCCATCCAGACATCGAGCGAGTAGCCGCTCAGCAAGAGCGGCTCCCACCATTCGACCGGCATCACCCGGACGATCGCTCTCCCATCGGCCCCGGACCGCACCCATCTCCGCCGGTAGGTGGTCTTACCCTGGCTCAGACGCCGCAACGACATTGTCAGGCTGGTAACGGCCGAGAGCAGCGCGTATGGCCCGCTCAGCCAATCTTCGGAGGCAATGTTCGACTCGCGAGGGTATCCCTTGGCGTCGGCCGCAGCGTCCACCCACCGGGCCGCGGCGAAGTCGGCGCGCCGCCTGATGCTCTCCAGCAGCTCCAGACGCTCCTCGATCGATGCCGCCGCCCATAAGTGTTTGCGCGAGGCGAGATCCTCGATGGTGCGGTGGAGGGCAACGGGAGTGGTGGCGGCTAGCGTCACGAAGCCGATGGTAATTGGCGCCAACGTGACCACCCTCAACCCGTCTCGCTTTCGGGCCGCGATCGACGATCTTTGCCGACGGGATTCACGGCTGGCTGCCATTGTCGACCGCTTCGGGCGGCCAGCGTTCTGGCACCGGCCAGGCGGTTTCCCGGCTCTGGCGTTGTTCATTCTCGAGCAGCAGGTGTCTCTGGCATCGGCGGCGGCGGCCTACCGAAAGCTCGAAGTACGCCTGGGCAGGGTGACGCCGGAACGGGTACTGGCGGCCAGCATCAGCGACCTCAGGGCCGACGGAGTGTCACGTCAAAAGGATCGATATCTCAGGGCCGTCGCCACAGCCATCACCGAGGGGCGATTCGACCCGGCGGCGCTGGCAGAGCTTTCGGATGAGAAGGCTCGGAC
>JBQTHI010000151.1:0-3018 GCA_052390035.1 Actinomycetota bacterium
GGAGTAGGCGATACGGGTGTGGTCATCGACCATCGAGTGCAGATAGGCGTATCCGACCTTTTGGGTCTGATCCCGTTTCTGGCGTCCGTGGGCCCGCCAGCCTGGTCGGGGTGGAATACGGAGCCGACCTGCGATCCTCCAGGGCCGGCTCCCCGCCCTCGCAGTAGCGGTGCCACCATTTCGAGGCGGTAGCCCGAGAGATACCCATCTCCTGGGCGACATGAGCCACCGGGCGGCCCTGGCCGATCCGTTGGCAGAGGATCCTGCGACCAGTGGCCGTCAGCGGAGCGTTACGGTGCACGGTGAGCCTCCTTCGGTCGTCTGATGCGTGCAAGCACCACACAACCAGGGAGGCTCACCCAAACCGTGTCAACAACCTCCCGAAGTCATACAGCTAGGAAGGCCCGCCGGAGCGGGTCTATGGTGCGCGGCATGCAACCTGTGACATCGTTTCCCTCCAATCCGGCAGAACTGCAGTCATGGTTCATGGAGCATGGTCGGGAGCGGCTTCCCGGGCTGCTCGGGATTGAGGTCGTGTCCCTCGAGCGGGGACGATGCACCCTCCGGCTCGACGTCACCCTCAAACATCAAGCCTCGAATGGATTTCTGCATGCCGGCACCGTGGTCAGCCTGGCGGACACAGCCTGTGGCTATGGGACAGTTGCTTCACTGCCCGACCGAGCCGTTGGATTCACCACCATTGAGCTGAAGTCGAGCCACACGAGCAGCATCAGGGAAGGTGGGCTGGTGGCCATTGCCACTCTGTTACATGCCGGGCGAACCCTGCAGCTATGGGACGCCTCGGTGATAGCCGAGGAGACGGGCAAGACAGTCGGCCTGTTCCGCAACACTCAACTGATGCTGTACTGACCGAGTCAACAACCTGACATGTGGCCTTCAGACGCCGATGTCTTCGTCCCAAAGCTGTGGATGGGCTTCGATGAATTCACTCATCATGGTGATGCAATCAAGCCGGTCGAGGACCGTCACCTTCACCCCGCGGGAGCGCAGGTAACCCTCCGGCCCGCGGAAGGTGTGGTTCTCTCCAACGACGACATGGCAGATTCCATAGAGCAAGGCTGCACCGGAGCACATGTCGCATGGTGAGAGCGTCGAGTAGAGGGTGGCACTCCGATAAGTTGAGGCTGATTGACGGCCGGCGTTTTCCAGGGCATCCATCTCGGCGTGGAGAACCACGCTCCCGTTCTGCACTCGGCGGTTGTGCCCGGCCCCGAGCACCTCGCCGTCGACTACCAGCACCGAACCGATGGGGATGCCCCCCTGCGCCAAGCCTTTGCGCGCCTGTTCCATGGCCAGATCCATGAAATCCATGCCGGAACCTTACGGTGGGAACCGTGTCTCCGCAGTCTTGCGTATCGTCCTTTCATGAAGCTGGCTGTCTACGCCCTGGCGATAGTTCTTGGTGCATGTGGCGGCGGGCCGGCCCTGTCGACCTCGGTCGCCACCACCGAGGCTGCCAACCCGACTACCACCGCGGCGGGCGACTCCACCACTTCGGTGTATGCCGAGAAGAACGAGTCTCCCGGGCCTTCATCGACCACCCTCGGGGCGACAACCACAGTCCCACCGGCTACCAACACCACCCGAACCACCACCACATCGACGACGCCCACCTCGACCACCACGTCGACGACCACCACCGCTCCGGCGACTACGACCTCGGCCAGTTCGGGGCAGACCGTCTCGATCGGTGTCTCCAACTTTGCCTTCGCCCCCAACATGGTCAACGTCAAGGTGGGGGACACGGTTCAATGGAACCTCAATGACGGTTCGCACACCTCAACCTCGGGAACACCGCCGCAAAGCGATGGCCGGTGGAACCAGGTGCTCTCACCCGACGGTCCGTTTGCCGTCACGTTTGAGGAGGCGGGCAAGTTCGCTTATTTCTGCCGTTTCCATCCCGACTTCATGCAGGGAACGGTGGTGGTAGCCCCCTGAGCACCGTATCGTGACGAGGTGAGACACCTCCGCCTACTGATTCTTTTGGTGGCCGCGGTGCTGGTCGGCGGTTGCGAGCTTAGAAGTCACATTGACGTCCGGCTAAGCGATGGAACCGCCGGAACATTGTCCGCCGAGCTGGGTTTCGACGCCCAGTTGCGAAGAGCCCTGGCGACCCTTGGCGGAGGCGGTGACTTCGTGGCGGGGATCGAAAGGGATGCAGAGGACATGGGGTGGGACGTGACCGATTTCGTCGACGGCGAAATCAACGGGATACGTCTGAAGAGAGACTTCGCGAGCTTGGAGGAGCTGAATCAGATCCTCGGGCAGGGGTTGGGATCCGGGCCGCAAGAAGGGTTCGTGGGCGGTCTCGCCTTCATCGACCAGGGCGACACCATTCGCTTCGAGGCCAGCATGCCGTCGTTTCAAGATCTGGCCGGTCCGATGATGGGCCTTGGCGGGGAGATGAGGGTCGATGCTCGAATCAGTGTGTCGTTTCCCGGTGAGGTCATCGATCACAATGGCGAGCTAGAAGGCCGGAGGGTCACCTGGACCGTCGCCGGGCCGAAACAGGTTGGCGGTGAAATGTTTGCCGAGGCCCGCAAGGGTGGCGTTGACTGGCCGGTCCTCGCCGGGGCTGTCCTTGCCGTGGGGGTGGTCGGTCTGGCCGCCTGGCGGCTGGTTTCTGACCGACGTGCCGCCCCCTCCGACCCCCCGCCGTTGGTGAGCGTTACGACCGGGGAAGGCGAAGGGTGAAGACCGCCCCACCCTCGGGGGCATTGGCGGCGGTGAGCGTGCCGCCGTGTTGTTCGGCCAGCCCGCGGGCGATCGCCAGGCCCAAGCCGGTGCCACCCGCCGGCCGGGAGGCATCACCCCGGTAGAAACGATCGAAGATCAGTTCGGGCCCGGTGGGAGGGAGGCCGGGGCCGTGGTCCGTCACGGTGATCACCACGTCGTCATCTTGGTTGAACGCGCTTATGGTCACCGGCGTCCCACCGTGGCGGAGGGCGTTGTCAACCAGGTTGATGATCAGGCGGACAATGTCTTCGGCGTTGGCGT
>JBQTHI010000152.1:0-10216 GCA_052390035.1 Actinomycetota bacterium
GGGCGCTCGCGAAATCCACGGATCGAAGCCCCGATCGGTATATGACTGTTCGCCGGCTAGTTGGGCGATGGCTCGGCGGGTCGCCTGTTTTGTAACGACGATGAAGCTCTGACCCTGGGTGAATCCGGCCGACGGGGCCCGACGTGCCGCCTCCACTATGCGGTCGACTACCGCCGGTGGGATGGGGTCGGGCTGGTAGTTGCGGACCATACGTCGCCGGCGGAGGACCTCATCAAATTCCATCGGCGGAGCTCCTTCCCGCCCCGACCATTTCCCGAACCCGCGGGTGTCGAACCTCTCCGGCGTGGGTGACGGTCGCCTGTTCGATGATGTCGTCGTCAAAGTCGAGTCCCGGATCTTCGGCAATCAGGGTGATGAGGGCGGCGACATTGCGCGAATAGAGCTGGCTGGCGTCAAATGGTTTGCGCGATGGCAGGTCGGTGAAGCCCACTATCGAAACGCCCCGGTGAACGGTCAAGACACCCGGGCGAGTGAGCTCGCAGTTGCCCCCGGTGGTAGCGGCCAGGTCAACCACCACCGAACCGGACCTCATCGACTCCACCATCTCGACCGTGAGTAGGCGGGGAGCGGGACGACCGGGTATGGCGGCGGTGGTAATGACCGCATCCGCCCCCGCCACTGGCTGGGTCAGTCCCGCCAAGACTCGGGCTTCGGAGTCTGCCTCCAACTCACGGGCATACCCACCGGCGACGGTGGCATCTTGGGGGACCACGTCGACAGTCAGGAACGTCGCCCCCAAGCTGCGAACCTGCTCGGCCGCCGCCGCCCTCACGTCAAACCCTGACACGATGGCACCCAACCGCCGAGCGGTGGCGATTGCCTGAAGACCGGCAACGCCAGCCCCCAATACCAGTACCCGGGCCGGGGGAATGGTCCCGGCGGCGGTGGTCAACATCGGGAAGAGGCGATCACAAGCTGCCGCCGCTTCCAGTGCTGCCTGATATCCGGCGATGGTGGCCTGCGAGGAGAGAGCGTCCATGGATTGCGCCCTGGTGATCCGGGGGAGCAACTCAAAGGCGATCGCCGAGACGCCGGCCGTGGCGAGTTCTCCCATTAGGGCGGGCCGTTCGAGGGGTCGCAGCAGACCGATCAGCAAAGTGTCGGGGCGGAGGAGCCGTGGTTCGGGGGGGTTGATCACCGCCACGACCGGCTGGCTGAGCGCCTCTTCTCGGCTTCCAATCGTTACCCCGACCTCGGCATAAGCGCGGTCTGACAGGCCGGCGGCGAGCCCTGCGCAGGTCTCGACTGTGACTTGGTGACCGGCGGCGATGAGCTTCCTAGCCGTCTCCGGGGTGATGGCTACCCGCTTCTCAGTGGGGGTCGTTTCGAATTGGACACCGATATGCATGCGAGCGCATGGTGGCAGAAACCCCTTTCGGGTATCACATCCCTGGCGGACGGCGTCAGTCGTGAATCCCAGCCGCGGTATGGCACACTGGCCAGATGATCTGGCCTAACGGACCGCGGGTGGTCTATAGCCGCGGCAAGGGGTGCTCCGAGTTGGCTGAGCTGCTGTCTCCGGCGGCGGTGAGGGTGACCGGCGATCTGGGGGCGGCTTGCGCCGAGGCACGCGCCGACCTCCTGGTGGCAAGGCGGCCCCCGGGTGGTTTCCAGCTGGTAAGCGTCGTCTCTCCCATCGACTTTGAATCGGAGGGGGTCGGCACGGTCGTCGCAGCCGTTGCGGGTGGCCCCCACTCGGCTCTAAATGTGGCCGTGGCTGACCTGTTGGCGCGACATCTACAAGTGTCGTTGGTTGTCGCCACCGCGTACGTCGGCCAAGAAGCCAAGACAGACGCCGAGGAGCTGGTCGAGCAATACGCCGCTCCCATCCCGGCCTCCGCCAAAATGGCGGTCGAATCCTCTGACGCGGCGCAATTTGTGGCGGCGCTGCCAGAGAGGTCGTTGCTGGTGTTGGGCGAACCGGGCGGTTCGATCCTTTCCCGGCTGTTCTTCGGACCGGGGGCGCGGCTGCGGGCCCGGGCGCAGGCCGGGACAGTGATGGTTCGCTCCGCCCCCGACCGGGTGTTTCAGCTGATGACCGAACCGGTATTTGTCGGTCCCCTCCATCAGGCGGGCGACACGCTCCGCCTCCACGGTGAGTCGTTGATGGCAGTCGTGGAGAACGGTCATCTGGTGGGCGTGGTGCGCCGACAGGTGCTCGAGCGGGCCCGCCGGGAAATGCCGGTTGCCGAGTTGATGGAGGAGCCAATAGCCGTAGCTTGGGATGCCAGCCTTGAACAGGCAGCCGATCTGCGCCGCCGAACGGCCGTGGCGCCACTGCCCGTCACCGACCAAGACGGACGGCTGGTGGGAGCTTGGGGGTGACGTGAGCCCGCGCCTCATCATCTACCTGGTTGTGGTGCTGTTGGTGGCCTTCCACTTAGGGGGAGGCTGGTATTTCTCCAGTCAAATGGCGACCGATGGCCTCATACCCAACCACGCTCCGCCCGAACTCGACGTGGCCATCAATGAGACGGGGGCCGGCACTGTCAGCCTGGCGCCGGTCCGAGGGGCCGAACCCGATCTCGACGCCCTCGGAGTGGTCGGTCTCGATTGGGAGATTGGCTACGGGCAGTTGGGACGCGTCTTATCCGGACCATCCGATGACGGCTCTGTCACCAGAGCGCTGGCCCGCCTCGAAGGCGAGCCGCCGCAGTCTGGACAGTTGGCCCGGCTCGACGGCTCGGCATTTCCAGGGGATCCCGATCGGGCGTTCGGTCTGGCATTCTCCGAAGTGCAATACCAGAGCCCGCTCGGGCCGATCGGGGCCTGGAAGGTGCTCGCCCCTAACGACACCTGGGTCATCCATGTGCATGGGCTGGGGACTACCCGGGCAGAGGCCTTACGAATGCTCCGCCCGCTGGTGGAAGCCGGATACCCCGAACTGGTCATCGACTATCGAAATGATGCCGGGGCTCCCACCGATCCCAGTGGCTTTTACCGGTATGGCCAAACCGAGCGGGAGGACGTCGGGGCGGCGGTCGATCTGGCGGTGGCCGAGGGTGCGGGGCGGGTGGTGCTGGTCGGCTATTCGACGGGAGCTGCTCACGTCCTCTCCTACCTCTACCAGACCACCGGGGGACCGGTAGTCGGCGCCGTGTTCGACTCGCCGAACATCGACTTCGAGCAGGCGGTGGACCTGGGCGCTTCCCGGCGGCGGCTGCCGGTGGTTCCTCTGCCTGTCCCCGGATCCCTCCTGTGGACGGCGAAACGTCTCGCGTCTATCCGTTTCGGGGTGAGCTGGTCCGCCACCGACTACCTACCCGAGGCCGGGCAGTTGAAGGTGCCGGTCCTCGTCTTCCACGGCACGGAAGATGAAACCGTGCCGCTTTCGAGCAGCCAGGATCTGGCCTCGGCGCGGCCCGATCTGGTCCGGCTGGTCATCGTCGCCGGGGCAGGGCACGTCCGATCATGGAACGTTGGTCCTGAAAACTACGAAAGTACGGTCGTCGGGTTCCTCAACGAGTTGGCCGGTTAGTGGTTCCTAGGATGCACGGGCTTCGAGGAGGATGCACCTGACGGTCCACGGCTATTACCGGCACCCAACCGTCCATCGCGACCGGATCATTTTCGTCGCCGAGGATGACTTATGGGCTGTTTCCACGGATGGGGGGGAGGCACATCGACTGACTGCCAACCCTGGCACGGTCTCATATCCTCGGCTCTCGCCGGACGGCCGTCATCTGGCGTTCATTGGACGCGACGAAGGCAAACTCGACGTCTTCCTCATGCCGTCGGGTGGTGGTTCGGCACGCCGCCTCACCTTCTTCGGATCGATCAGCCAGGTGGTCGGGTGGACGCCGGGGAGCGACTCAGTGGTGGTCGCCAGCGACTACCTGCAGCCGTTCACCGGCTGGACCCATCTCTGGCGGGTGCCGCTCGATGGCGGCCCCGAGCTCCTTCCTCTCGGGCCGGCCCGAGCGATCTCCTTCGGCCTGGGCGGCAAGGGGACGGTGATCGCCCGCAATGCCTTTGATCCGGCTCGTTGGAAGCGATACCGGGGCGGGTGGGCCGGAAGCCTTTGGGTCGACCGCACCGGCACCGGCGAGTTCGACGAACTGGTCCGGCTCCCCGGCAACCTGGCGAGCCCGATGTGGCTGGGCCGGCGCATCTTCTTCCTCTCGGATCACCAAGGTGTGGGCAACCTGTACTCGGTCTCCCCGAGCGGCACCGGACTGGCCCGGCACACCCAGCATCTCACCTTTTATGCCCGGTTCCCAGCCAGCGACGGACGCCGCATCGTCTACCACGCCGGGGCCGACCTGTGGCTGTTCGACCCGGCGATCGGGAAGACTCAGCGCCTCTCGGTCACCCTTCCTTCCAGCCGGGCCCAGTCCACTCGCCGGTTCATGGCGCCGGGCAAATACGTCGAAAGCATCACTCTCCACCCCCACGGCCATTCGCTGGCAATGGTCGCCCGCGGCGGGTCCTACACCATGCCGCTTTGGGAAGGTGCCCCCAGGCGGCACGGCTCGATCTCTTCGGAGCGGAGGAGGCTCGCCACCTGGCTGTCCGACGGTGATCGGGTGATCTCGGTCACTGACCAGTCCGGAGAAGATGGACTTGTCGTCGAGCGGGCCGATGGGCAGGGTGAACCCCGCGTGATCAATGGCGACTTCGGGAGGATCCGCACCCTCGACCCGGCTCCGGGAGGAGGGCGGGTGGCGGTCACCAACCATCGCCACGAGCTAGCCCTGGTCGAGCTGACCCGGGGCAATTGGCGGACATTGCATCGCAGCCCGCATTCGTGGGTCGCCGGCACTGCCTGGTCGCCCGACGGGCGCTGGCTGGCCTTCGCCGCCGCCACCACCCGGACGTCGACCAACATCCATCTTTACGACGTTTCCACCGGCGAGGTCCATCGGCTGGGCCGACCCGACTTTCACGACTGGGAGCCGAGCTTTGATCCCGAAGGAAGATATCTGGTCTTCCTGTCGGCTCGCACGTTCGAGCCGATCCCCGACGGTCACTTCCATGACTTCTCTTTTCCCCGGGCGTCAGTTCCGATGCTCGTCAACCTCCGGGCCGACGCCGCTTCACCTTTTGCCGTCCATGCCCGACCGCCGCGTTCACCTGGTCCGCCCCCGCCACCTGAGCCCAAACCCGCCGACAATGCCAAGACCGGCGAGGCACCCCCCATCCCCGAGGTGCAGATCGATTTGGAAGGCATTGCCGACCGGGTGGTTGCCTTTCCGGTCTCGACCGGCATCTACACGAGGGCCAGGGCCGGGAAGGGGCGAACCGTCTTCCTCTCCTGGCCGCTCGCCCCCCTCCCGCCCCCGTTCGAAACGGAGGAACCCAAGGGGAGGCTGGAAGCCTGGGACTTCGCCAACGACAAGGTGGAGCTGGTCGCTGAGGGAGTTCAAGGCGTCGAAATCAGCGTCGACGGAAAGACGATGGCAGTGCGCAGTGCCGACAGGCTCCGGGTGGTCCCCATCTCCTGGAAGGAGGAAAAGAACTCCAATGACCGTCCAGGGAGGGAGACCGGCCTGATCGATCTCGAGCGGGTGAGGGTCGAGGTCAACCCTGTGGCCGAGTGGCGCCAGATGTTCGCCGAGGCGTGGCGGCTCCAGCGAGATCACTTCTGGTGGGAGGACATGGGCGGGGTCGATTGGGAGGAGGTCCGGGATCGCTACCTACGCCTTATCGACCGGGTCAGCGTGCGCAGCGAATTCTCCGACCTCTTGTGGGAGATGCAGGGGGAACTCGGCACGTCCCACGCCTACGAGCTTGGTGGCGATTACCGCCCGGAACCGAAGTGGACCCAAGGTCATCTGGGTGCCGACCTCCGCTGGGATCGTGGGGCCTGGCGGGTTACCCGGATCCCGATCGGCGACTCATGGGATCCGAGGGCGAGTTCGCCGCTGTCGGCGCCGGGGGTGGGAGTCGAGCCCGGCGACCGGATCCTCTCCATCGACGGGGTGGAGCTCCGAGAAGAAGACCACCCCGGGTCGTTGCTGGTTGACAGGGCCGCCCGGACTGTTTCCCTCGGAGTGGCCCGCGGGAGGAGAAGGCCCAGACAGGTCGTGGTGGCGGTGATGGCGGACGAGACACCGCTTCGATATCGGGACTGGGTGGAGTCGAACCGGGCGCGGGTCCGGGAGCTCTCCGATGGCGCCGGCGGATATATCCATATTCCCGACATGGGCATGTGGGGCTTTGCCGAGTTCCACCGATACTTCAAAGCGGAGGTGGACTTCCCGGGACTGGTAATCGACGTGAGGTTCAACCGCGGCGGCAACGTGAGCCAGCTGTTGTTGGAGAAACTGGTTCGGCGGCGTCTTGGTTTTTGGGTCACCAGGTGGCGTCAGCCCTACGCGTTTCCGGACGATTCGCCGGCCGGATCGATGGTTTGCCTGACCAACGAAAATGCCGGGTCTGACGGCGACATCTTCTCGCACACCTTTAAACAGCAGCGGTTAGGCCCGCTGATCGGCACCCGTACCTGGGGTGGGGTGGTGGGGATCTGGCCGCAGCAGTCCCTGGTCGATGGCACCATCACCACCCAGCCGGAGTTCGGCGCATGGTTTACCGACGTCGGATTCACCGTCGAAAACTACGGCTCCGACCCCGACATCGAGGTGGTGATCAGCCCCCAGGACTACGCCGCCGGCCGTGATCCTCAACTCGAACGGGGGGTGGTGGAGCTGCTGGCCTTGATCGAGAAGGCGCCACCCCTTCTTCCCGAGTTCGGCGAGCGTCCATCGGTGAAGCCGCCCAAGTGGGGTAGCGGGCCCCGATAGCGAGGGTGTAGCACTGACCAAGCTAAGCCTGCCACCTCTCTTGGAGGCCGACCAGCGCTAAAACGCCCCAGAGGCGGAGAGCCGGAGCCATTTCTTAAGTGGTGATAAAACCTGCCGTCGTAACGGGGACGCCGTCGTATCTTGAAGGGGAGAAGATGAGAGTGCGGTTGGTCGGCGCATCGATGGTCGCGACACTCCTGGTGGTTGCTTGTGGCGAACCGCCGGCCGCCAACACAGCAACCACGAGGGCGGTTCCAACATCTACTACGGGCCTGGTGGGAGCTTCGGGCGGCGTCTTCCCTCCGGCCCCGCCAACCGTCGAGGGGGACCTTGCTCCTGCCATCTCCGCAGCGGTCGAGAGCCTCGTGGCCGGCTTCAGCCAAGGGCTCGATTTCGAGGCGCTCGAGGTGGTCGCCTCCTCCGGGGACTCGCGAGTGGGCTGGGTGGTGGCCGATCTGCTTCGCTTCTATCAGATCGGGACCGAAGGGAGAGCTCTGATCGACGCCTTTGGCCAACTGACCGGGGCCGAACTGGAGTCCGGAGCGACCATCAGCTACAACCCGTGGCAGTCAGTTACCGACCACCTCATCGCCTGGGATGTCCCCGCCCCGCCGGGATACCAGCAAATCAAGGGACGGCTCTTTGTGGAGGTCGAGGCTGCTTGGCGCCCGTTTTTCGGCGACCCTGACGCCACGGTTGACTGGCGTCACGTCAGTTGGGGCGGGGTTTTCATCGACGCCCGCCCTCTGGGTCGGGGTGGCTTCTGTCCCCGGGGATGTATTCCGGCGCTCGACGATCCTCCCCTCACCAAAGCCTCGGCCGGCGGCTGGTATCCGGACGGCAATGTCGTCTTCGGGGTGGTGGTGGAAGGGGTGGCGGTGGCCTTTCCCAAGCAGTTGATGGAGGTCCACGAGATGGTGATTCTCAACGTCGGCGGCCGCCGTCTGGGGATTCCATACTGCACATTGTGCGGCTCGGCCCAGGCGTACTTTCTCGACCGCAACCCGGGGTGGGGCGAGGAGATGGTCCTCAGGACCAGCGGGCTGCTTAGCCGGTCCAACAAGATGATGTACGAGCTGGGGACGTTCTCTCTGATCGACACTTTTACCGGGGTCGCCACTTCGGGACCACTCCTCCAGGCCGGCGTCACCCTGGAGCAGACCACCGTGGTTGCCAGCCTGTGGGGTGGCTGGAAACAAGAGCATCCCGACACCATGATCGTTGCTGAAGACGGCGGGCTCGGTCGCGCCTACCCCGACGACCCTCTGCAAGGTCGCGACGCCGCCGGGCCGATCTTCCCAATCGGCGATGTCGATTCCCGCCTCACCGCCCAGGCCCTGGTCATCGGGGTGGTCAACTCCGAGGGGACACCGGTGGCGTTCCTGGCCGATGCCGCCCGCACGGTCACCGCCGAGGGAGGAGCGGTCGCCATGGCAGGCGTCATCCTCCGACCGGCGGGCACGGGGTTCACTGCCCTGACCGATAGCGGGGAAACCTTGGTCGCCCATCAGGCCTGTTGGTTCGCCTGGAGCCAGTTCCAACCCGACACCCTCTGGTGGGAGGCTCCCTAAGTGGAGTCATGTTCGGGCCTTTCCGATGCCAACACGAGAACACCGATATTTCGGCTGCGCGGTTGTGGCGGATTGGGCTGTCGGCGCCGGCTTTGACAACTTCGCCGAGCCGGGGACACCGAGGAAGGTTTCAGATTCGGGAGGCGATCAGATCGCCGATCTCGGCGGTTGACATCCCCATGTCGGGGCCACCCATTGTTTTGAGCTGTGGGAGGACCGAGACTGCCGCCCCCTCGACCGCGGCAGCGGCCTCAACCTCCCCAAGTTGGTGGAGGCACATGGCCAGCGAAAGCACGGCTGCCACCGGGTTGGCCCATCCTTTATCGGCGATATCCGGAGCCGAACCGTGCACGGGTTCGAACATCGACGGGTAGGTCCCGTCGAGGTTGAGGTTCCCCGAGGCGGCCAGGCCCAAACCTCCCTGCACGGCGGCCCCGAGGTCGGTGATGATGTCACCAAACAGATTGTCGGTCACTATCACATCGAATCGTTCCGGGCTCTGCACCAGGTAGAGGCAAGCCGCATCGACGTGCACATAGTCGGAAGCGACGGACGGGAAGTCGGTGGCCACCGCGGCCGTCGTCCGCTGCCAGAGGTCGCCGGCGTACTCCAACACGTTGGTCTTGTGACACAACGTGACATGACTCCTCCGTACCTCCGCCAGCCCGAAGGCAAAACGGACGGCGCGTTCCACGCCGAATCGGGTGTTTAGCGACTCCTGGGTCGCCACCTCCGCCGAGGTTCCCCGGCGCAGCACCCCACCGGCTCCGGCGTAGATCCCCTCGGTGTTCTCCCGTACGACGACCAGGTCGCAGCGGTCTGGAGTCAGACCCTCAATCGGAGTGGGAACGCCTTGATACAGCTTTACCGGACGGAGGTTGACCGACAGGTCGAAGTCGAAACGCAGCCTGAGCAGCAGCCCTCGCTCCAGCACACCGGGTGGCACCTGGGGGGCACCCACCGCTCCAAGGAGGATGGCGTGATGTTTGGCGAGCTCCTCCTGCACCGATTTGGGTAACACTTCACCGGTGGCGAGATAACGGCCGCCTCCCAGGTCGTAATCCTCGACGGCGACACCGAATCCGAACCGATGGGCGGCGGCTTCTAAGGCCGCCAGAGCCTGCCTGGTGACCTCGGGTCCCACCCCATCTCCGCCGATTACCGCAAGCCGGTAGTCCATGGAGTCGGAGTGTACGAATCGACGGCTCCGATCCTGTGCGGTTAACGGCCGCCGCCCGATCGGTTATCTCTTGACTATCTCGACCTCGGCCACCCGGCGCCCATCCATCCTCCGCACCCGCAACACCCAATCCTGCTGTTCAACGCGGTCGCCCCGGTGAGGGATCCGACCCAGCCGGTTCATCACATAACCGCCTAAGGTTTCGTATTCGCCATCGGGCAGGTCAATGCCGACCGCAGTCCGCAGCTGATCGGGGCGAACCGATCCGGGCACGTAGAACCAGTCGCTCTGCCCGATTTGGCGGATCGACTGCTCGCCATGGTCGTATTCGTCTCGGATCTCACCGACTAGCTCTTCGGCGATGTCCTCCAGGGTGAGTAGTCCCGCCGTGCCTCCGTGCTCGTCGACGATCAGCGCAAGATGGCGTCCGCTCCTCTGCATTTCGGCGAGAAGCGGTCGGACCGGCGCCGACTCCGGGGCGACGAGGAGAGGTCGGATCAGGGATGCATCGAGCGGTTGATCGTAAAGGTCGTCCGGTACCCCGAGTAGGTCTTTGGCATGGATGAAGCCGATCAGGTCGTCGAGATCGTCCCCGTAGACCGGGATACGCGAGAAACCCTCGTCGGTCACCAGCCTCTCGAGCTGTGCTGCGCTGGCGATTGCGGGGAGAGCGAAGATGTCGGGCCGAGGCACCATCACTT
>JBQTHI010000153.1:0-2072 GCA_052390035.1 Actinomycetota bacterium
ACGCTGTTCTTCGTACGATTCGGCGTCGAGTCTCTCCCGGTGATGATCCTCATCTCCGGGCCGGTGCTGATGGTGACCACGCTCATCTACGCCGGCGGTTTGGGTCGCCTCGGCAGCCGGCGGTGGCTGGCCCCGGCCCTGGCAGCGATGGCGGGACTCCTGGTGATCGAGAGAGTTGCGGTCACCTTCGACGTTCCAACCGTCTACGCCGTCGTCTGGCTGGGCGCCCAGGCGGCCATCCTTGTTTCCTACACAGTGATGTGGAACGCCGCTTCGGACTGCTGTGACACCCGCCAGGCCAAGCGACTCTTCCCGTTGTTTGCCGCGGCCGGGATCTTTGGCGGGGTCATAGGCAATGCCACGACCGGGCCGCTTGCCTCATCCCTTGGCACCGAGAATCTGCTGGTCGTCCAAGCCGTTCTGTTCATCACCGCCTCATTGCTGACGGCGCGAGCGATTCGACGCTTCGCCCGCCCGAGCGGGCCACCGGCACTCTCGGCGATCGAAGACCTGCGGTCGGGCCTGGCTTTGACAAAGACCAGTCCTTTGCTGCGCCTGGTGGCTTTCACCGCACTGGCCTTTTCGGTGCTCTTCTTCTTGGTGTCTTTCCCATTTAGCGAAGTGGTGACGGCTTCGTTTGGCACCGAGGAAGCCGTCGCCGGCTATCTGGGGACCTTCTCGGCGGTGGCTACCGCCTTGACCTTCCTCGTCTCACTGCTGGGCACCAACCGACTCTTTTCTCGCATCGGGGTGGTGGCCACCTTGGCGATCCTTCCGCTGGCGTATTTGGCCGGGTTCGGTTTGTGGCTGGCGGCATTTGGACTGTTCACAGCCTCCCTCGTCCGAGGCGTTCAATGGATCGCGGTCAACGCCCTCGGCGGCACCGCGTGGACCGCCCTCTTCAATGTCCTTCCGGGCAGGCGGAGAGGGCAGGTGATGGCCTTCATGTCGGGGATACCCACCCAGCTCGGGACGATGGTGTCGGGAGTCCTCCTCTTGGCCGGCTCGGTCTTGGCCCCGGGCATCCGCACCGCCATCGGTCTGGCCATAGCCGCCATCACGGTGGCCTTGGTCCTCCGCATGCGCCACACCTACACAAGCGCACTCGTCGGAGCCGTTCGTGAAGGCACCGTCGAACTCTTCTCAACCCCGCTGCCCGGCCTCAGCGGGCAAATCCTCGGACCCGACACTCTTTCGGTTCTCTCTCAAGTTCTGGTTGAGGATGAACCGCACGCCAGGGCGGTGGCCGCCGGGCTGTTGGGTCAACTGAGGTCTGAGCAGGCGGCACCGCTGGTTGCGGCCGCCCTCTCCGACCCAGAGCCGGCGGTGCGAGTTGCCGCCCTCGGTGCCATCGCCGACGACACTTCCTCTTTGGCTCACGTCAAAAACCTTCTGGGCGATTTCTCGCCGGAGGTCCGGCGGGCTGCGGTGAAGGTCCTGTCGAGGCACCAGTTCCAGCTCGAGGCCGAGTTCTCCCTGACCGATCCCGACCCGACGGTGCGCGCCTTCGCAGCTACCTTGGTACCACCACCAGCCGGGCGGCCCGTCCTCGAGGCAATGATGGCCTCCGACGATCCGAACGATCTGACGGCGGCACTCGAGGTGGCAGCCCGGATGCCGTCCCTGATCGAGGCCGATCTTGGACAGTTCGCCACCCACCGCGATCGCCGGGTCAGAGAGGCTGCTGCCCTCGCTTTGGCAGGGAGACCTTCGGCGGTCGAGGCGCTGCGCGGTCTATTGGACGATCCGTCGGTTCGGGTGAGGTCGGCCGCCGCCAAGGCGCTGGCCTCGGACACCGACAGTGTGGGGGCGTTGGGTCAAACCCTCGCCGACGGCTCGGTGCGGGCCAGCGAGGCAGCCTTGTACGCTTTGAGCGCCGCCCGGGATCAGGAGTTTCCGTTCGGCACCTGGATCTCCGGGGAGGTGGAGCGGGCCCGGTATCTGCAAACACATCGGCTGGCCTTGGGGAACTCCGCCGCTCGGCCCTCGTGCGACTATCTGCGCCGGCTCTTGCTGATGCGCCAGCGCCGTCTGGAACGATGGGCCCTCGAAGCGATGCGTGTCCCCGAGAT
>JBQTHI010000154.1:0-13567 GCA_052390035.1 Actinomycetota bacterium
TCCTGCCCTGCTGCCCTGGCTGTGACGACGAACAGCAGAAGAAGCACGAGAGTCGCCCGCCTCATGGAGTCGCCTCCCTTTCCAGGTTGTCGCAGTCCTGCATCCAGAGGTCATTGGCAAACTTCCAACTTGTTGCCTGACGCCAGCCATATCTCGGATCAGGCCACATGACCTCTACGGTCGTGACTTCGACACCAAGAAATCGGGTTGCGTCGACCGTGTGCTCCACGACGAGACAGTCGGGTCGGTCAAGAAGAATGTTTACCTCATTAATTGACACGCCCTCACGAGACGGTGCGGCCGTGAACTGCATGGTTTCCATCGCCGATACACCGGCGTTGTAGTTTCGGGTCGTCGCCACCACCGCCCACAACGCATCCGGGTCTTTGCGGTAGATGGCGTCGAACCAGCCAAACCAGAGGTTCTGTAAGAGCTCTTCGACTTCGGCGAGGCGCTGCTCGGCTGTCGTGGTCGACGTCGTCGAGACATCAACAACGGTGGTGGTAGGTGCCTCACTCGTAGTCGTCACCACCTCGACCGCCGTGGTCGACGGCACGGTCGAAGGCGTCGGCTCCGGTCCAAGGGCTACCAACACAAACACCACCGCCAGGACGGCCACTATCCCGATTCCACTCGCCCATCGCCACCGACTCACTGTCTCCCCTTAGTGGCTCCGCTTAGAACATACCCACCTCTCCCAATGAGGGCCAGACCATCGTGGTCGGTGATTTTCGCGACCACTCGCCTCCTACCGGCGTTTTCCCCCGTACCACCGACTGAGCGCCACAGTCAGCCGCTCCAAGGTGACGCGGTGCACCTCCTCCGGTTGGGACTTCATCACCCGGTCGGCCCGGACCAGAGCTTCAAGGGCCTTCTGGAGCGACGAGTCGCTCACCTTGCCCCGGTCGCGCCATACCCGACTCGCTCGGCGGTCGTCCGATCGGGCGCCTATCGCCTTGCGGAAGGAGTCCTCGTCTCCGGCTACGGCAGCAAGAGAGCGGCGTCGCAGGTCGTTCTCTATTGCCGCCAACAACACCAGCGGGTGCCCGTGGGTAAGGAAGTCGGCCAGGCGACGCAATGCCTCGCCGGTTTTGCCGGCTGACACCGCATCGATGTAATGGAAGGTTGGCTCGTCGGGTCGGTTGCGGAAACGGTCGAGAATGAGGCTCCTCGTGATCCGGCCCTTCTGCTCGACCAACTGATCGAGCGCCTGTCCGAGTCCGGCAATGTCAGTGCCGAATCGTTGCAGGAGGGCATCGACCGCCTCCCCATCGAGGGTCAGACCTCGGGTGGCGAGCTCTCCTTTGAGCCAGTCGGTCGCCTGCCGCTCCCACATCTTGCTGACGGTGAAGGTCTGCCCTTCCATCTTGACCACCTTGGCCAGAACATTCGGCAGCGATCCGAACGTCACGAGGACCACCGCCACCGCTTCCGGGTCGAACTGGGCGATCAACTCGGCCAGCAGCGTTGCCTCGGCCACGTTCAGGTTCTGGGCCTCGACCAGGTTCAAACCCTGCCGGTCGCCGAACAAGGAGCCCGACTGCAGCATGGGGATGACGGGCTCCAATTCGGGACGTATCGGACCATCACCCTCTTCGCCGCCGCCCCGGCCGGGAACGTCGATACGCACCGCAGTACCCCTGGCGATACCCGCTCCCTCCAGGAAGGCCCGGGCTCGGTCCAACATTTCCTGACGCTCGCCGGGCCCGACCTCCCGAGGCCCGGTTATTAGCGCGACGGGCTTCATCGGGCCACCTCCGGAGCCGTGCGGTCGAAGAGGGCCACCAGATCACAGGCCTCGGCCACGTCATGGACTCGGATCAAGTCGGCCCCGTACTCGAGGGCCAGGGTGACATAAGCCATAACCCGGTGCGTCTCCTTCTTGCGGGGAATAGGGATCATCACGGGTCGACCCAACTCGTGGAAGGACCCGCTCTCACGAATCACCTCCAACTGCAGCCTGGTGTAAGCCTGATAATCGCCCCGGTAGTTGAGAGCAATCCCGGGGTCGATCACCAACTCGGTGATTCCCTCGGCGGCCAGATCGTCGAGCCGCCGGCGGAACACCTCGGCGGTCATTGCCGCCTTCCCTTCGGAGGTGTCGATCTCACCCACGTCGTGGGGGTTAGCTCCTTCCACGTAGACCACCACCGCCGCCACTCCCGTCCTCGCCACCACCTCGCGCATCTTCGGGTCCGACAACCCACCAGTGTCGTTGACGAGGACGGCTCCTGCTTCCTTGGCGGCTTGCGCCACATCCGGTTTCCAGGTGTCGACAGATACGGCGAACCCCTCGCCCGCCAGCGCGGTGACGACCGGCAGCAGCCGGTCCATCTCTAGCTCGGACGAGATGGTCGGATTCTCGTAATGGGAGGACTGCGCCCCGAGGTCGATGATGGTCGCTCCCCACCGGCGGTATCGACGGGCCATCGCAATGGCGTCATTCAGGTCATCGGCCACAGTGTGGAGGTTGCGCGACTCGGGTGACAGATTTATCACACCCATCACGTGGGTCACCCCCCCGACGGTCAACCGATGTGGACCCAGTTGAAGGAGCCCCACCTAGGGGCCAATCAACAAACGCCCGGAGAAACCGGTGATCCCCACCGGCAACCGCAACACGATCGTCTCGGATCGGGTCTCCCCACCAGGGACGACGCCAATCCTGATCGGTATGAGCACGTTGCCAACCTCGAGATTGACCGTCCCTCGCCATGGCTGAGTACCCCGGTTCTCGATCGGCACCGTCACCTCTAATCGGTTTTTCCCGGCACTCTGCACCGAAAGGTCGGCCACGAGGGCGCCACACACCGGATCGTCGCCTGCCTCCACCACGGCAGACCCGGTGAGGATTGGCGAATCGGGGTCGCTGAAATCGACTTCGAAGGGCTGCACCGCCTCCCCGGTGCAGCTGACCACATGGGTCAATCCCCGGAGCGAGCTCATCCCCACCGGGATCAGGAAGACCCCGAACAGCACCACCAGGGCGAGGCGTGCCTTGAGCGTGGGAGGCATCGTTCCCGATGGTATTCACACCCGTTTCGATCGGTGGTGGCTCAGTTTCTAGGAGCCTTCACGAGGACCACCCTCGCCTTTCTCCTCAGCCTCTCGTCGCCTGGAACGTCGCTCGGTCCAGCGCAGGGCGAGCACCGCTAGGACCGCCGGGACGACAAATATTCCAATCTCGTCGATTCCGCCGAGATGGGCGACGATTGGATCAATCACCACTCCGAGAGCTTCCAGGTCACGGGTTCGAGTGTCGCCAGCTCGAGACCGACGTCGGCGAACAGCCGCGCTGATTCGGTGAGGTGAGCGCGGGTGAGGTCCTCGCGACCGGCTCGATGCAACCTGTCCGCCATATTGGTATGGAGAGCGACGACCGGGTGGCGGTCACGAGTCTGCTCGAGAACAGCAAGAGCGGACTGGCCCGTCTCGATGGCTCCGAGCTCTGGTGGAGCCAGAGCGCAGTTGTTAAGAGCTATCCGGCCAGGATAAAGAGGCCGAGGCCGGTCAGTAGCACCATGAGGACGAGCATGGCGTATTGGGAGCGAACGGCCCCTACTCCCTTGAAGTCGGCGAGAGCGCGATCATGGGCCAGCACCACACCGGCGACGTGGCCGGCGATAATCGTGGCCAATTGGATGTACCAAACGGGAATCGGCCCGAGAAAGAAGTCGATCTTGTAATCGCGGGCCCCGAAGAGGTCCCAACCGAGCCCGAAGGGATCGGCGGCGGCCGAGATGATGCTTTGCCCTTCAAAGATGATGAGCGTGAAGTAGTGCGCAAAGCTGTAGGCAAAGGCGATCGGAACCAGGGTGTGGGCGAAGCGGGAGGCGACCCTTCCCGCGGTCAGCGCAGACTCTCCGATAGTCGCGCTGCCGCCCATCAGGCCAGGTAATAGGCGCCGCCCACCAAGAAGCAGGCGACGACGAGCAAAAGAGAGCGTCCTTCGACCACCATGCCGAAGCTCCCGGTGACTGCCTCGTATCCCACGGTGTTGGAGAGACCGTCGAAGCTGACAGTGGCGATCATCACCACCAGCAGCGCGGGCAAGCCTTTCCACTCGGGAATGGCCGGCAAAGCTCCGAGCCATTGGCGGCGGACCAGCCGGCCGTCGGCGCTCCGCCCCCAGGGGGCAATGCTCGAGAAGAGCCGGTTGTAGGGAGTGAAGATGTCGAAGCTGGCCAAAGCTGACTCCCGCCCGAAGCTGGCCATCAGGACGATCAGGTAGACCGAATAGAGGAAGGCAGCAATGGCGATCGTGCTGGGAAGGGCGCTGTCGGGATACACCAGCTCGAGCCAGGTAAACGCCAGCAGGCCAAGAGTCGCCGGCCACACCCCTATTCGTTCGAGCGGTGCATCCGATTCGCGCTCGCCGATCCCCAGCCAGCGGCAAATAGTGCGCCACGGATTCACGCCGGTATAGAGGTTGCCCATGAGGACGGAAGCGAACGGCACCACTAGCCAAAAGAAGACCCAGAGCAATACCGGGGCGACATTGCGAGTTCCCGAGGAGCCTTGCCCGGTGACCAGAGCTGAGATACCTCCGAGTAGTGCCAGCACCAGCCCCGCCATGCCGACCCAACGGAGGGTTGCCAACGCCGGGCGAACCGCCCGGACTTCGCTGCGGGGACCGCCTTGGAGCCGGGGAGTGGTCCACAAGGCTGCCAGGGCAACGAAGGTGATAATTAGCACGACGGCAGCACCGGCGGCGAAGTAGGTGACGGGAACGGGGAGGTCGAGCCGGCCCCCGATGCCATGACCGAGGAAAGGGATTCGACTCATAATCGAGTCAAGGAGTGACCTCGATGTGTACCAGGTCCAGGTGACTTCCTTCCAACTCGACATCGAAGATGCCACTGGCATCGGCCGTGAACTCGATCAAGACCCGCTCTCCGGGAAGCGTGGCAAAGAAAAGGTCATATCCGTGGACGTGCACCTCGTCGGCCACGTCAGCTACGACCTGAAAGCTCACCACCTTGCCCTGTACAACGCTGATCGTGGCGGGGCCCTCCACCTTGATACCTCCCTCGACCCGGATGAGGTCCGTGGCAGCGGTTGTGGTAGTGAGCTCGCCGCCTGTGGTGGTCGTGGCGATGGTCTTTGTCGGTCCCTCGCTCGTGGTGGTGGCTTCTTGGGTCGTAGTGGTGCCGCGGGTGGTAACCGTTGTCCCGCTTCCGCAGGCCGCGGTCAACACCACCAGGGCAATCAGGAGTCTCAACTTCATTTTCGTGAGCCTAAGAGCGGCGGCGGCCATTACTCAGATCGGTGGCGGCTCAGTCTCTAGCCAAATGGTCGTCCTGCCGCGATGCTGTAGCGAGCTCTTAGACAACCCGTCTTTGGCCGTTAAGAACTGACCCACCACCCTTCAATCAACGTCCGTACACTCAAAGGGTGGTCCGGGCCGCCAGCCTCACCTATGACCGCGCCAGGTCGATACTCCTCCTTTCCGGCCTGATACTGATTGGCCTGGTCGGATTGATCTCCCTGGCCCGGGGAGTGGACACCGTTGAAGTGTCCGCCACTCTGTTCTTCATACCGGTATTCGCCGGCTTCGTTTTCTTTGGCACACGAGGCGGGTTGGCAGTCGCCTCTCTCGCCTCCCTCGGCTACCTGGCGCTTCGTGTCCCTTCCATCCGCCTGATCGGGTGGACACCTCTGGCAGGCCAGATCTTTGCACGCATCCTCGGGTACCTCGGCTTTGGTTTCGGCGGCGGTTGGGCATTCCAACAGATCAGGGCAACGCTGGAGAAGATGGAACTGCATGACGACGTGGACGATGACACCGGCCTGGGCAACGCCCGATCGATGCTCGAGACGGTTGACGTCGAAAAGGCCAGGGCCGATCGATATCAGAAGGTCTTCTCGGTGGTTTTGGCGGATCTGACCTCCCCTTCGTGGACGACTCTTCCCAATCGACGTCAGCGTCTGGCGCTTCGCGCTCTGGGTGCCAAACTCGAAGCCGCCAAGCGCAGCTCAGATCATGCCGCTCATGCCCGACAGGGCGACCATCACCTGATCGCACTGGTGCTTCCTGAGACCGGACCGGAAGGCGCCCGCATCGTCGCCGAAAACCTGCAACGCCAGCTCAGCCATGACGGGGCGACGTCGAAAACGCGGCTGGCAACGGCCACCTATCCGGGTGACGGCGAGGCTCTCTCAGCCATCCTCAGACTCTTCAGGGAGATCGAACGAGCTCAGCGACCTTCGACAAAGGATTCCCCACCAGCGGCACAATGACATCGCCGGATTGATCGGTCCGCAACACGAGAACGCCGGATGACGCCAAAGATTCGACGACCTCCGGCGCCGGGTGGCCGTATTCGTTGTCGCCGACGCTGATCACGGCCAACCGAGGCCGCGTGGCCTGTAACCAGGAAATGTCAGAGGTCGCTCCTCCATGGTGGGGTACCTTGAGCACGTCGACGTCAGGCGGGTGGATGTCCCGTTGGGCGGTGAGCTCGATGTCACCGGTGAGCAACACACGGGTATCGGCCGTCGATATGAGCAGCACGATCGATTGGTCGTTGCTGCCTTCGTACCGTCGGAGCGGACCAAGCACTTCAAGGCGCAATCCGCCAAGGTGCACCACCAATCCGGGCTCTGGCGCCACGAGCGGGATCCTCGCTGCCTCGATCGCCGGCCGAAGGAGGTTCCACGAGGGACCTGCGTGCCAATCACCAGAGTGCCAAACCTCCCGGATTGGGATGCGGCCGACCAACCCGATCAGGCCACCCGCATGATCCTCGTGGGGGTGGGTGATAACAACCAGGTGCAGCCGCCTCAGATGGTATTTGTGAAGGGCTGCTGACAGCAGGACAGGGTCGGGTCCAGCGTCGATCAGCAACGCGCTCCCGTCGGCGGCGAGAACGAGGGCCGCATCTCCCTGCCCGATGTCGAGAAAGATCACCGCCGGGCGCTCGACCGTAGAACCGATCACCACCGAGCCGGCCAAACCCACGGCCAGGCCGAGCACAGCTAATGGTCGACCCCGACTCGAACGTAGCCCGAGCACCGCAACGACCGTCAACACGACCCCGAGCAGTCCGATCTGGGGAAGCCACGAGGCCTGGTGGGCGAGTTCGAGAACGAGCCCCGCCAACAATTGGGCGATCGCCACCAGCGGGGTGACTCCGACGACGACTCCAACACCGCCGGTCAGGGTGGCGCCGGCCACCAGGGGAGCTGCCACCAGGTTGGTGATCGGGGAGGCGAGGGGAACCGTGCCGAACACCAGGAGGAGCAGCGGGGTGACCAGGAGTTGGGCGGCGACGGTGGCGCCCAGGGGTTTACGAAGCCACCCAGGCCATCGCTCCGGGAGAAAATCCGTGCCTGCCATGATCCCGCCGGCGGCAAGGATCGAGAGTTGAAATCCGAGATCGCCGGCAAGCTCGGGTGACACGAGCAGGGCGATGGTCCCCCCGGCACCAAGCGCCAACCAACCATCGACGGGTACTCCCGCCACCCGCCCAAGCAGGACCAGCCCTGCCATCAACCCTGCCCGGACCACCGACGGCTCCCACCGGGTCGCGATTACGAAGACGGCGAGGCCGAGCAACCCCAGGACACCTCGTCGCCGCGGCCCGACACCGAGGGGACCGAGCACCAGCCACCAAAGTAGGAGGAATCCGGCGACGTTCGAACCCGACACCGCCACGAAATGGGCAAGACCGGCGCGACGCAGGGCATCCAGATCGGCTCTCGGTAGGCGGCTCGTCTCGCCCACCAGAAATCCCGCAAGCAGCGCCGCCGATCGGCCACCGCTCTCGAGGGACGTGACGACGCGGTGGCGAAGGTTGTTTCCTGTCCGCTGCAGAAGGTCTGAAGAAACCGCCCCTGGTTCGACGACCGCGGCGGAGATTCGGCCTCCATAGAGGGAGCCGCCCGCCGTTCCATCCCGCCCGCTGAGTCGTCCGGTGACCACGGCTTGCTGTGCCCACTCAAGGGGAGGGGCGTCCTGGGTGCCGACTAGGAGAGGTGGTCCCTGCCATGGCACCCAACCATCGCCCTGCTTGACCGCCTTCGGTCGGGCGAGGAACCATGATCCCCCGAAATGGCTAGGCGTTGGGTCGGATGCCGCGACGACCGACAAGGTCACCAGGCCTTCCGGAACCACCGCCGCGAACATCTTCTCCTCGCGGGCGATGGCCAGACAACCAGCGAGTTCACCGGCTAGGAGGGCGCCGACGACGATGAGCCGACCCGTCCTCGCCTTGCCGCGCCGGGCGATTCGCGCGCCCGCGACTAGCACGCAGGCCGCCGTCACCACGATCAAGGGCACGGGCTCCATCAGGCGAACCGCAGTCACACCGACCCAGGTCGCCATCAGCGCAGCCACAGGCGGCCCGGCGGCCCGATCGGGTAGCTTCATCTTTAGGGCACAACGATTAGATCGCGGAGCGAGGCGAGCTTGGCCTCGCCGATACCCGGCACGTCGAGTAGATCTTCGACGGCGGCAAACGGTCCGTACTCATCGCGGTATTCGATGATTCGTTGGGCGAGAACCGGACCGACTCCCGGCAGGGTCTCCAACTCGGCGGCGTCGGCTCGGTTCAGGTGAATCTTTCCGTCGGATGACTGTCCACCTGCCAGGGTTCCCCTGTCGGCCGGGCCCGAGACCACTATTTGCTCGCCATCGGTGATGGGAGCGGCCAAGTTGATAGTCTCGACAACGGCACCGGGGAGCAACCCACCGGCGGCCGCCACGGCATCGGCAACCCTTGAGCCTTCCGGTACCACGACCAGGCCAGGCGAGGCCACCCAACCCGCAACATGGACCGTGATGTCAGAGGATTCGGCTGGAGCCGGCCGAAGATCGACGGTTGTCTGGGGCAACGGTTCGGCGCTCCGGCTACCCCAGAGAAGCCCCGCCGCGGCGGCGATCGCCAGCATCGCGATCCAACCAAGCACCGGGGCGCGGAGCATCAGCACCTCCGCCTCCCGCCCATCAGCCGTCGGGACACAACCCCGCTGATGCATTAGTACTGGCCGTTGCCCCATCCGGAAAGGGGTGTGGTTAGGGTCTCCGGCAAAGAGGTTGAGGTGGAGAGATACCGGGTGGTCCCGGGCAGCCAGGTAAATCTGGCTGATTGGGATCCGGCCGATAAGTCGGAGTTTGCCGGCGACAAAGAAGAGGGTGAGGCCGAAGGCGGCCACCTGACTAACCGGCTGGAGGAACTGCAGGAGTTGCTCTACGCCGACCATCGTCACCGGCTGCTGGTGGTCATCCAGGCCACTGACACCGGGGGAAAAGATGGAACCATCCGCAAGGTCTTCGACGGGGTCAACCCGGTCGGGGTGAAGGTGGCCTCCTTCAAACAGCCCACCACCAGCGAACTTGCCCACGACTATCTATGGCGAGTGCACTCCCACGTCCCGGGCAATGGCGAGATCGTCATCTTCAATCGCAGCCACTATGAAGACGTGTTGGTGGTCAGGGTGCACCAGCTCGTCGCCCCGTCTCGCTGGGAAAAGCGCTTTCAGCAGATCGTCGAGTTTGAGCGGATGTTGGCGGAAGAGGGAACGACGATCGTCAAGTTCTTTCTGCACATCTCGAAGGACGAGCAGCGCCAGCGTCTTCAGGACCGCATCGATGATCCCCAGAAACGGTGGAAGTTCAACCTCGGTGACCTAGAAGAACGCAAACGCTGGGAGGACTATCAGCTCGCCTATGCCGAGGCTATCTCTCGGACGTCCGCCGAGTTCGCTCCCTGGTTTATCGTCCCTTCCGACCGCAAGTGGTACCGGGACATCGTGGTCGGTTCGGTCCTGGTCAAGACCCTTGAGTCATTGGACCTCCGTTACCCGCAACCGCAGAGGGATATCACGGGCCTCGTCGTCGAGTAGAACCCCGAACCCAGGGTTCCATTCAATGATCTCGTTGGTTGGAACCCTGGGTTCGGGGTTTTGTGAGGTACTCGGTGACGACTTGGCGAGCCTCGCGCTCGAAGGGGATGTCTCGATAGGCGGCGTCGTGTCCGAGGCCCGCCCTGCGTCCCCGCCAATAGTCGGCAAGGTACCGGCGAAGAAACCTGACGGTGCCCAGCTCCTGCCATTGTCTGACGTGGACCAGCTCATGGAGAAGCAACGCAGCCAGCCGGATGGCGTCACCGGAAAGGGCCTGCCGCCGCACGTAGATGGCCCACGGCGTGGTCATGGCGGCGATGTCTCCTCGCCAGGCCCTGACCAGCCAACTCGGCGCTGGGCGTACCGCCACCCGGTCGAAGTCGATCAGGCCCAACCTCGCCATGGCCTCGTCAGGGTCGATGCCGCCCAACCGAGCAATAACCGACGGAGGAAATCCTTTCAGGAAACCACCAGGTTGACGAGGGTCGGTGGCCTCACCACGACCCGATTGATCTGCTTGCCATCCAGGAAGGCCGCCACCCGGGCAGAATCACGGGCGAGCTTTTCTGCCTCTTCGGCTGCAATATCCGAGGGAACCTCGATGCGGTCGCGCACCTTGCCATTGATCTGCACTACCATCGTCGCCGTTTCCTGGCGAACCAGCTCAGGGTCCCAGCCCGGCCACGACTCGAGGGCAAGCATGTCTCCCCGACCGCTGCTTTGCCACAGTTCGTGGGTCATGTGAGGGGCCATCGGCGCCAGCATCAGCAAAATCAGCCGATACGCATCGTCAAAGGTTCGGCGACGGGCAACACCTCTGCGAATGTATTCCATCAGGGTATTGGCAAGAGCCATCAGCGCCGCAACGGCCGTGTTGAAGCGGAAGCGTTCAATGTCGTCGGTGACCTTCTTAACGGTTCGATGGGCAGCCGCCAACACCTCACGATCGGCCTCGTTTTCGGCCCTCTCGACGAGCGGACCGACCTCTGGTTGCCCCAGTCGCCATATCCGATCCAGGAATCGACTGGTGCCTTCGACGCCGTTGTCGTTCCAGATGGCGTCATCGGTGGCCGGCCCGATAAACAGCTCAAACAACCGGATGGCGTCGGCCCCGTATCGGGCGTAGTAGGGGTCGGGTGCGACCGTGTTGCCCTTCGATTTGGACATCTTGGCTCCGTCGTTCACCAGCATCCCCTGGGTAAACAGTCTGGCAAATGGTTCCTCCACCGACACGAGCGCCATGTCGTAAAGGACCTTGGTGATGAATCTGGCATAGAGGAGATGGAGCACCGCGTGTTCAACTCCACCGACGTACTGGTCCACAGGCATCCAGTATCGAACCTTGGCCGGATCGAAGATCGCCTCGTCGTTGTGCGGATCGCAGTAACGCAAGAAGTACCAAGAGGAGTCCACGAACGTATCCATGGTGTCCGTTTCACGCGTGGCCGGCTCGCCCCCGATCGGGCAGGCGACGTTGACGAACTCGGGGACTGAGGCCAGGGGCGACTCGCCTAGAGGGGCGTAGTCGGCCACGTCGGGATGAATCACCGGCAGCTCAGATTCGGGTACCGGCACTAACCCATGGGTCGGGCACTTGATAATCGGAATGGGACAACCCCAGTAGCGCTGCCGGGAGATCAGCCAGTCGCGAAGCCGGTACTGGACCTTCCCCTCCCCCAGTCGCTTTTCTTCGAACCAGGCGATCGCCTTTCGTTTCGCCCCCGCCATGGCGAGACCGTTGAGGAATCCGGAGTTGATGACCAGCCCGTCACCAAGGTAGGGCTCGTCGCCGAAACCGTCCGGCGGCTGCACCGTGCGGATGATTTCAAGGTCAAAGGTCCGGGCAAAGTCCCAGTCCCGTTGATCCTGGCCGGGGACCCCCATAATTGCCCCGGTCCCGTAGGTAATGAGGACATAGTCGGCGATGTAGATTGGCACTCTCTGCTGGTTGACCGGGTTGAGTGCGTAACGACCGGTGAACACCCCCGTCCTCACCTCTTCCGCCATCCTCTCGATCTCGCTCTGCGTGCGGGCGGCGGTGATGTACGACCGGGCGTCCGCCTCGTGGTCGCTGCCCTTGATTAGGGTTTCGACCAGAGGATGTTCGGGAGCGAGCACGGCGAATGTCATTCCAAAAACGGTGTCCGGCCTGGTGGTGAAAACCTCGAACGACTCATCGCTGCCGGCGACCTGAATGGTGAATTGGCAACCTTCGGACCGACCGATCCAGTTCTCCTGCATAACCCGGACTCGCTCCGGCCACTCGTCGAGAGAAGCCAGATCGTTCAGCAGTCGTTCGGCGTAGTCGGTAATCCGAAAGAACCACTGCTCGAGGTCCCTCTTTTCGACCACCGTTCCACACCGTTCACAGGCTCCGTCCACCACCTGCTCGTTGGCCAGCACGGTTTGGTCCTTTGGGCACCAGTTGACCGGGGCCAGCTTCTTGTAAGCCAATCCGCGCTTGAAAAGCTGCAAGAAGAGCCATTGGTCCCAGCGGTAGTACTCCGGGGTGTGAGAGGCCAGTTCCCGGTCCCAGTCGTAGACCGCTCCCAACCGGCGGAGCTGACTTTTCATTATGGGGATCTGGCTCTCGGTAAAAGCCCGCGGGTGAATCCCGGTTTGGATAGCGGCGTTCTCGGCGGGAAGGCCGAAGGAGTCCCATCCCATCGGGGACAAGACGTTGAAGCCCCTCATCCGCCGATAGCGACTCAGCAGATCGACGTACGTGTAATTGCGGAGGTGACCCATATGCAGTTCCCCGGATGGATACGGATACATCTGCACGTTGTAGAACTTCTCCCGGCTGGGATCGACCTCAACGTAGAAGACCCGTTGGGCCTCCCAGCGGTCTTGCCACTTCGCTTCGATCCCGGCGAAATCGTATGCCATGAAGTGCCTGAGGCTAGCGGTGAGCGATATTCAGCCCGCCGGGATAACCAATCGTCCAGCCGTCAAACACCGGCCATCAGCCGGCGCAATTCGGCGAGGGTCAAGTCGGCATGAGAGGAGACTTCCTCCCGAGGCACGAGATAAGTCCAGCGGATCACCCCTTCGGAATCAACGAGGAAGGTAACCCGGCGAGGCAATGGGTATAGCTTCTCTTCGGGTTCTCGCTCTACCCCCATGGCCCTCCCCCAAACGTGGCCAGGATCCGACAGCAAGGCGAACTCGAAGCCCATTAGGTCGACCCAGTCGCTGTTGTTCTCGGGGAGGTCGTAGCTGACGCCATATATCGCAGCTCCCTGATTCAAAAACTCGGGAGTTCGGTCACGGAACCCCTCACCTTCGAGCGTTCAGCCGGGGGTGTCGGCCCTCACGTACCACCAGATCACCACCCACTTGCCGAGCAGGTCGGCTTTGGTCACGAGCCGCCCCCTGTGATCGGACAGGGAGAAATCGGGGAGAGGCGCGCCGGGCTCGAGCATTGGTGCCTTAGGAGGTCGTTGTCGCCGCCGAAAGCGAGGCGAGCCTCTCCAGATCTTCGGCCATGACGACAATCTCGTCACCTTCATTGAGCAGGACCGACGACGCGGGGTTGGTCATGATCGTGTCCGCTCGGGCGATGGCGAGAAGGGTGGCGCCGTTCTGCTGCTTCAGACGCTGGGAGATTTCGAGGACTGTCATCCCCGCCATCCGCTCCGGCAGACGCACCCGGTACAGCTCCGACCCGACACCCCCCGAGACCAGGTCCGTAACGAGATCACCCAGGCCCGGATAGAGG
>JBQTHI010000155.1:0-14961 GCA_052390035.1 Actinomycetota bacterium
CGCATCTCCTGAACCGTGTAAGGCAGGAGAGGCTGCTCGAATAGGTCGGCGGCCCGCGGGCCGAGCAGGGTCGGGGCTGCAGGCAAATCCTCCGAACCGATCAGACTCCCGGCCATCGGAGCCTGGAACTCCAACCGGTTCGGCTTTGTATCAGAATCCAGATCGGATCAATCGTCGTCGTCGGCCGGGCTGGCCGGGGATGCCGGCGAAGCTGGTGCTGTTGGGCTGACGGGCGACACCGGGCTGGCCGGCGAGGTTGGAGAAGCCGGCGAAACCGGACTGGTGGCGCCGGTTGTGCCAACAGGCGAGGTGGGACTCGCCGGTGAACTTGCGACAGCGGAGACCGGGCTAGCCGGCGAGGCCTGCGTGGTGGCGGTCACCTGGGCCTGGACACCGCCGACCACTGCCGGCTGAACACGCAAACCCTGGACCGATGCATTCGATCCTCCGAGGGCCGCACCTCCTCCCCCTACCACCGCGGCCAGCGTGACCGCTCCCGATACGACCTTCCACTTGGCAATAGCCATATAGCCACTCCTTTCTCATCCAGGGATGGCTCCCTTACCCACTTGCGACGAGTCTTACACGCCTTGGCACGTATCTCAAGGGGTCGGTGTTCCCAACCCTCGAATGACGAGGAGGACAACCGGGATCTCCCTCGATGTCTTCTCCTGATACCGGGCATAGTCCGGATAGGCAGCCACCAGGCGGGGCCACCATCGCCCGCGTTCCGCCCGGCTGGCGGTTCGGGCGACGGCTTGGTGGCGCTTATCCCTGATTTGCGCCGTCACCTCTGGCGCCGCGACCAGGTTCAGGTACCAATCAGGATGGGCGGGCCGTCCACCATATGAGGCGACCACCACCACGAGCCCACCATCACGCAAATAGAGCAGCGGGACGGTGTGAGCTCGTCCGCTGAGCCGACCCCGGGTGGTGAGCAGGAGCATGTCGTTGCCGACCAGACGCTTTCCGACCCGGCCCCCGGTGAGCCGGTATATGAGTCGGTGAGCGACCGAAAGACGGCGAACGATCGAGTCTCTCACGGGTGCTAAGGCTCGAGAAGCCACGCAGTGAAACGCCAGAGAGCCCAGAGGTCGGGAGCTGCCCGCACCCAGTCATTCGGCTCCGATGCTTTGAAGTCGACATGACTGAAGAGATCGACAGTGATCGTCCGCGCCCCGGGCATGCCGGCGGCGAGCCGGGCCAACTCGCCGTATGGAACCAGCGGATCGTCGGTGGAATGCATGGCCAACACCGGAACCTCGATGTCGGTGGCGACTGTGGAAGGGGAAAACCGGGCGAGGAAGGTGCGCGCCTGCGGAGAGAGTTGCTGGGCGAGGGGGTAGGTTTCGCACGGGTCGCGGTTGACCAGGAGCTCGTACACCGCCCGCGACTCGGGATCAAGGGCTGCTGGGTGGTTCTTCCCGCCGATGGCATCGACCAACTCGTCCCGGGCGTGGGGGGGCGCCAGGTCCATGGCCCGGGCATACAGCACGTCTCTTGCCAAGGGATGGCCCTGCCACTCGATGGTCGCGTCGCCGACCACCGAGGCGCCGCCGGTGATCGCCTGAATCACCCCGATCAGATCGAAGTAGGCTCCGAAGACGGCTAGACGGTGCAAGTCCTCTCGGATCCGAGGGTCGGCCGCCGCCACCAGCGCCAACGATCCTCCGTAGGAGAAGCCCACCAAGTTGACCTGCTGGCCGGTGCTGGTGGCCAGGCCCCTCGTAGCCTGGACAAGGGCCTCGAGATCAGCCTCTACCAGCCGTTCGGAGTAGAGGGCGAGCCGCGGAAGAAAGACCTGGCGCCCATTCCGGGCGAGCGCAGTGGCCACCTGTACGACGCGGGCGTCTTCCACCCCGGCGGGGGTGGCGCCGGGCACCAGCAGAATCGCCGGATCACCCGCCCCCGCCGAGTAGATCCGCCCGTCTACGCCGCCGATGCTGGTGTCCTTCGAGGAGACGTCGGCAGCCAACGGACGGGGCACCTTCAGACCGAGGGATTCGGCGAGAGTCGGAACGGCCTGCATTCGGGCACGGGTCGGCGGAAGTAGATACATGCCGGCCGCAATCATGGCTGCGACGCCGGCTACTCGTAGGTTCCGGTGCCGGCGCGTCATCATCAAACCCTCAGGGCGAACGCCACTCGAAGTAGGTTTCGTCGTAGACGAAGCGATTGAGTTCCGGCGCCCAGTCGACCAACTTCGGAATCCGGAGTATCCGTTCGGACCAGCAGGACCGCCCGAGGTGAGACACCACCTCGTCGGTAAAAACCCGCAGCACTCCGGCGACCAGGGCTTGACCGCCTGCCCCGAGTCCACATCGGTTGGCGTCGGTGACGCGACCCAACCACGCTTGCACCTCTTCCAACGTGCCGGCGTCGGCCGCCCCTTCTTCAAGCAACCTGAACCGGTCAGAGAATGCCCCGGTGCCCAGCTTGCAGGGAGGGCACTGTCCGCAGGACTCGATCGCCAGAAACCTGGAGAGCACCGCGGTAGCGGCGACTATGCAAGCGGTGTCGTCATAGACGATCATGCCGCCCGACCCGAGACCGGAGCCGATCGCTCGCATCGCTCCGAACTCCAGCGGAGTGTCTAGTAGATCGGCGGGGATTGGAGAGTTGGACACGCCCGGAAAGACGGCCTTCACCTTACGGTTGGTGCCGACGCCACCACCCGGGCCGTATATCAGCCACGACAGCGGGGTGCCGAACGGCAAATCAACGACCACCTCGTTCTCGACGTCGCCGCAAACTGTGAAGACCATCGATCCCGGGCTGTCCTCGGTCCCCATCGACCGAAACCAGGCGGCCCCTTCCCTCAGGATATGAGGAACGTTTGCCAGGGTTTCGACGTTGTTGACGACCGTCGGGTTGTAGCGATCGTCGGCTCCGACGGACGCCGCCCCTACCCCTTGGGAGGTGCCGGTGTGCAGCCCGAGGATGTAGGGCGGATACCAGCGGGGAAGCGGGTCGCGACCTTCGATGGCTTCGAGTAATCCCTTCTCCTCGCCCAGCAGATAGTCATCGGGGCCGGTCACGATCCGAATGGGTATCTCCCCAAGCAGCCCGGCCCCGGCCATCTCGGTTGCCGCCTTCTCCAGCTGAGCCGCCTCCAACTCGTATTTGGCCTTGATCCCGATGTAGGTTTCGGTGGCACCGATGGCGTAGCCACCGATGGCCAATCCCTCCAGCAGTTGGTACGGGTTGGCTCGCATAAGGGCGCGGTCCTTAAAGGTGCCTGGCTCCCCTTCGGCGGCGTTGCATACCAGAAAACGACGCTGATCTGGCGGGGCGTCGGCCACACCCCGCCACTTGATACCTGTCGGGAACCCAGCACCGCCGCGGCCGCGCAATCCCGCCTGTCTAATGAGGTTGATCGAGGCGTCTGGGCCGATTTCGATGGCACGACGTAGCCCCTCACCGCCACCGGCCGCCTGATATGCCTCCACCGATCCGATAAGTTGGAGCAGCTTGCCCGAGGCCGGACGGGCTGGCACTCAGACCGCCGTATCTGTGGCGAGCTTGATCCACCCCTCGGCGATCTCCATGATGGGCTCGGTGCAGGATTCAGACGGGATCATCGGACCACTTGCGAGGCGGCCAAGGTCAATCGAACTGGACGGAGCGTTTGGACAGTCCGAACCAGAACCCGTCGACGACGTTGTGACTGTCCGCTCCCGAGTCGAGGCTGGCGCCCAAGGCCACGAACAGGGGGGCGAAGTGCTCGGTGCGTGGATGGGCCAGGGCCGCGGCGGGGGCGGCCCTTTGGAAGTCGATCATCGAATCGAGATCACGCTCCGCCAGGCTGCGGTCGAGCCAATCGTCGAATTCGGCCGACCAGGTTGGCGGTGGGGCGTCATGGGGAAGATGCCAGTTCATCTCTCTCAGGTTGTGGGTTGAGAATCCACTCCCGACGACCAGAACGCCCTGGTCGCGCAATGGGCCTAGCCGGCGGCCCATCTCGAACAAGGCCTTCGGGTCGAGCGTTGGCATGGAGATCTGGAGAACGGGGACATCGGCGTCCGGGTACATCTCCACCAGGGGAACATAGGCACCGTGGTCGAGGCCCCGCCCCGGGTCCTCATGAACTGTTTCCGAACCGTTGAGCATCCTGCGAATCTCGTTGGCCAGCGCTGGCGCGCCGGGTGCGGGATATTTGACTTGGTAGTAGCGATCGGCGAATCCCCAGAAGTCATAGAAGAGGGGGACCGTGGTGGTGGCGCCCATTGTGAGCGGATCCTCCTCCCAATGGGCTGACACCATGAGCACCGCGGCGGGTCTGGGTATCGCCGCCGACCACTCCCGCAACTGGCGAGTCCAGAGCGGATCATCGGCGAGCGGCGGGGCACCATGACTCAGGTAGATCACCGGCATCCGAGAGTGCGGGATTTGTGGGCTTTCGCTTGCCATCACCGTCCTACCTCTCTCCGCTGGTTCACGTCCCGACCACGTTACCCACCGTGCTACTGGCCGTCCGGCGGTAACACCTACTTCACCGCTGGAAGCAGTTCGTCGAGCGGAACGTCAGGGTCGGCCAGTCGAGCCAAATCGACAGGTTGCTGGGAGCGCACCAGCGCCTGAATCTTGTCGGCCACCTGCCAAACGTTGACGTTCATTCCGGCCAGCACCCGTCCGTCGGACACCCAGAAGCAGATGAATTCCCGTTTTTCACGATCGCCCCGGTAGACGACATCATCCCACTCGGTGGCATACCCCGAATACTCCATTCCCAGTTCGTACTGGTCCGAGTAGAAGAAGGGGATCCGCTGGTAGGTCACCTGCTGGCCCAGCATGTTCCGTCCCGCCGCCATGCCTTGATGACGGGCGTTGGAGATGTGCTCCACCCGAAGGTGCGTTTGGTAGAGCGGGTGGAAGGCGTTGGCGACATCGCCAGCCGCATAAATGTTAGGAACCGAGCTCTGCAGGTGTTGATCGACGACGATCCCGTTCTCGATCTCCACCCCGGCTTGGAGCGCCAATCCCACCCTGGGCACCGCGCCCACGCCTATGACCACCAGGTCACCGGGTATGACCTCTCCCTTGTCAGTTCGCACTCCCTCCACCCGACTTGCTCCCACGAGCGATTCGACCCCGGAATTCATGTGGAGGTCGATGCCGTGATCTTTGTGCAGCTCGAGGAACAGACGCCCGACTTCCTCTCCGAGAACGCGTTCGAGCGGAACCGAGCTGTTTCCGACCAACGCCACCTCACGTCCCATCTGCCGGGCAGAGGCGGCGACCTCGGCACCGATCCATCCGGCACCGATCACCACTACCTGACTGGCCGCCTCGATGGCTGCACGAAGGTCGTCTGAATCCTGGATGGAGCGCAGGTACCGCACTCCCGCCAGGTCGGCGCCGGGAACCTGCAAAGGTCGAGGATCGGCTCCGGTGCAGATGAGGAGGCGGTCATAGCCGATCGTCCTCCCGTTATCGAGCGTAACCGCCGAGCCATTCGGATCCACCGCACTGACCACGGTGCCGGTCATCAGTTCGATGTCATGCTCGGTGTAGAAGCTTTCGCTATGAATGTAGACCTTCTCCCGGCCCTGTTCCCCGCGCAGGTAGGCCTTGGACAGCGGTGGTCGCTCGTAGGGCCGCACCTGTTCGGCGCCGATCAGCACCACTCCGCCATCGAACCCTTCGGTCCGCAAACGCTCAGCGGCCTTGGCTCCGGCCAGGCTTGCACCCACTATGACAAAGGTCTCCTTCGACATCAGGCTCCTTTCCCGACTTGGTCGCCAACCGGACGGACGACCACACAGCACCAGCCCGGTCGAGGTTCGAGCACTGCCTCATATCCGTCGTGGTCGGTCTCCGCCGTCAGGCCGGCAATCATCTCAACATTGATACGGCAGATCACGTCGCGATGATGCTCGGCAAGCGCATGGAACGGGCAGTTACGTAGCCGGATCTCGCCGTCGACGGCAACCGGCTCGTATCCATGGTTGGCCAGCGCAACGAACAGTTCGGGCATTACCAGGCCGGGTTGATCAGAAGCGGCCAATTGCGCTCGTGCCCGCCGACCCGTTTCGGCGAGGATCTCCGTACGCATCGCTTCCGGCACCCGCTCGATGGCCGTGGCGAGGAGGTCACCCATCAGCGAATAGCGCCGGGAAGGAATGCTGACATCGATCTCCCTGCTGGACCGGCGGTAAACCTTGGCGGTTCGGCCGGCTCCCGGTCCTTGACGCCCGCTCAGCCGCTTGAAGGCGACCTCAAGCAGGCCACCCTCCGCTAGGAGGTCGAGGTGGTAGGCGGCCAGGGTTCGGGCGACTCCAACTGCATCGGCCGCCTCCTGGCGACCAACATAGTCGTCAGCAGACGCCACAAACTCGTAGAGAGCCCGGCGAACGGGGTCGGCCAGCAACCCGATCGCCTCGACCTGCGGATCAATTTCGCTCATCAGGTAAATCTAACACTAATGGATCTTGACATAGGCTTCTCCCTTCCACCCGGTCAGGTCCCCAAGTCACTGACCGCCATCGGAAGCTGTCAGAATCCTGGCAGTGCAGGCCCTGACGATCGATCAATTGTTGGCGAGGGCTCGGTTGCAGCTCGATCGAGTCAGCCCCGAGGCCCTCGAAACCGAAGTTGCCGCAGGCGCCCTGGTGGTTGACATCAGGCCTTCCGAGCAGCGCCTGCGCGACGGCAGCCTTCCTGGCGCCCTCCAGATCGACCGCAACGTGCTCGAGTGGCGGCTGGCGCCCTCGAGCGATTCCCGGCTGTTCGATCTCGAGCCTGAGCGACGCGTCATCGTCGTTTGCGACCAGGGCTACTGCTCGAGCCTGGCGGCGGCCACTCTGCAGGAGTTGGGCCTTCCCCGGGCTACCGATCTGATCGGCGGCTATCAGGGCTGGCGTTCACTCCACCGTGACTAGCGGAGCCATCCGATTCGGTGGCTCAGATGATCCGGGAGGCGGCCGACAGCACCATGGCGGTGCCGACGATCGTCACGATCACGCCCATCGCAGCAGGCAATGCGGTTTTCACGGCGGGCAGCCAAGAGGCTTTGGAAGCGACGTTCAAGCCCAGCCGCGTTATCGCAACCATGCCGACTCCCACGACCATCATGGCCAGCGCCATCCCTACCCCGAAGGCCGCCACCAACCCCAGGCCGAATTCGACCCGGCCGAGGTTGACCGCCCCCAACAAGAGGACCACCGCGGAGGCGGAAGGCACCAGGCCTCCGGTGAGACCGACCGCTACCAAGGTCTTCCATCCTGGAGCCGGCGCCATCTCGTGGTGATGGTGGTGATGACCTTCATGATGGTCGTGGTGATGTTCCCGGCCATGCTGATGCTGATGGTTGTGCCTCATTCGACGGGCGGATCTGACCAGTAGGCCGACCCCCACAGCCAGGACGATCACAGCCGCGGCGGCGGAAAGGTACGGGTAGATGAGTTCTGGCTGGAATGATCGGGTGGCAAACAGAGTGGCCGCCCCTAGCGCTGCCACCCCCAGGGTGTGGGACACGGCGACCGACAGTCCCAGACCGAGGGCCATTCGCACCGAACCCCGGTTTCCGACCAGATATGCGGCCATGATCGTTTTGCCATGCCCGGGCGCGAGGGCGTGACCCGCCCCCAACACCAGTGCCGCCCCCAGCGCAAGCAAAGCCGGCCCTATTCCCAGATCACCTCTGGTTATCAATGTGCCGAGTGCGTCGACCGGCGTTCTGCCGAGCGGGCTCGCCGTCACCGTCGCCGACTCCGCTTCGTTCCCTGCTCCTCCAATCGTCACCGTTCCGTCCCGCACGTCGGGCGTCGCTCGACCCGGGTCCATCGGGTAAGCCGTTAGGCGATCACTCGACGAGCTGGCAGGAAGGTCGGAATCAATCGACACCCCTGTCGAACCAACCACAATTTCGCGCCAGCCGATCCGCTCGGAATAATTCTTGTTCTCGATCCAGAGCGTCGATCCGCTGCCCATGGCCGCATAGGAGCACTCCAAACGGAGGGTGGAAAGCCCCGCCTGACCCGGCGGAAAGGCAATAGTGCTGTTGGCCGGTTCGAGTGTGAGATTCCGTCCGTTCAGAGAAAGGCTGAGACCGCTTGCCAGCTGCAAGCAGGAGGCGGTGCGGTAAGCGTTCTCCTCAGCCATGGTGATGACCTCATCACCGTCTAGGTCGATGATCCGTTGCTCCTGGAAGGCCGGGATCTCGGCCATGTCGAGGACATACTCGACGTCAAACGAGTCGGCGCTGATCATCACCCCCAGGTATTGGTTGATGGTGAAGTTCCCCAGCGGATGGGCGCCTGCCACCGCGGGCACGGCCAATAGCCAACAGAGGACGAATACCAGGAGAAGTCGTCTCATCCGGTGGCTTCCTTCAATAGCTCTCGGGCGGTGACGGCATGCAACGGGTGGAAATTCGGGTTCAGGTCAAGGGCCGCAGCCAGCTCGGTGGCGGCTTGCTCCCGGTCGCCGGCGGCGAGTGAGATCATCCCGGAGTGGAAGAGGAGTTGGGCGTCGCGTGTACCGAGGGCAAGCGCCGTGTCCATGGCTTTGCGCGCCTCCGAGGTGTTTCCCAGGTGGTAGAGGGCCCAGGCGAGGGTGTCATAGCCATAGATGTCCTGGCGGGTCTCGAGACCGGTCTCGGCCAGTGCCAGAGCCTCGGTGGCGCGACCATGCTCGGCCAGGTAAAGGGCGAGAGTGCGGTCGTAAACCCCACCGGCCAGACGGGCGATGGCTTCAACTGTGGCATAACGATCGGCGGCCAGATCGGGGCGACCAGTTGCCGTGTAGAGGTCGCCGAGGGCGATGAGGACCTCAGGGCGGGGAACGACCGCGGCGGCCTGCTCGTTGAGCTCGATCGCTCGCCCGAGATCCCCCCGGGCGGCGCTGACCCGGGCCCGACCCGCCAGAGCCGACCAGTAGCCGGGGAGCACGGTGAGAGCGGCCCGGTAGCGCCGATCGGCCTCCGACAGTTGGCCGATCGAGAGATTGAGATCACCGAGGCGGACCTGGTACCAGGCGGCCTCTTCCCCCACTCCACCCATCTCGAGATGGGCTGTGGCGGCCCGCTCCATCTTGATGATCGCCTCCTCAGTCCTGCCGGATAGCTCGTCAAGATGGGCCAACCGGGCGGTGAGACCGGGCGACGGCGAGGTGGAAGACAGCTCGGCATAGGCGGCCGCCGCCTCGTCGTATTCGCCGGTCGCAACCAGGACGTCGCCCACCAGGGCGAGGGCGCCGAGCCGGGGATTGAGGTCGTGGGCACGCCGGGCGGTGATGAGAGCCTCGTCAAAGTTGTGCAGGGCGGCCTGGACCGAGGCGAAGGTGGCGGCGGCCGGTCCGTAGTTGGGTTGCTGACCGAGGGCTTGGCGGAGATTGGCCTCGGCCTTGGCCAGCTCGGCGACATCTCCGGTTTCCCGGGTGCGCCGCGCCTGCAGCTGGGCGAGGATGGTGAGGTTGATCGCATTGGGATCGGTCGCCACCCGCTGCTCGAAGAGGGAGATGGCCGCCCCGGTGTCGGGAATGGGGCCGATCCGTTCGGGGTCCGGGTAGCTGGTAGGAAGAGAAGCGGGCAGGAGCCCGGGGACGGCCACCGCCGCCGCCACCGCCAGCACGATGATGATGATTCGAATCCTCATGAGGTGGGCCGGTGGGGCGACCCGAGGGTCGCCCCACCTGATGAGCCTTTCCTAGTTGGCGGGAGCCAGGTAGGGGAATGCTCCACCGAAGGCCGAGTCGTTGCCGACGCAGTCTGTGGTCACCAACCCGTTGGTCACGATCCCCAACTCGATGTCGATCACATCGTCAGCAAGCTGGCGTCCGTTGAGGAAGCCCGCGGCCGACGAGAAGTCGACGGTCAGCAGATCGGGTAGCAGGATGTCGGTGAGAACTTCCACGGTTGGATTGGCCGCCCCGTAGAAGATCTCCAGGGTGTCCACCACCTCACCCCGGAAGTCGCGCTGGTCGTGCTGCGGCTTGCCGGAGTTGAAGGCGTTGCGCTGGGACGGCTCCGAGCCGGAGGGCTCGAAGATGTTGTTGGGAATGAACACGGTGTTGATCGCCGGACGTCCCATCCGGTCGATCTGCTGGTCGCCCAGCATGGTCCGGGCCCAGATGCCCACCGTACCCGACAACTCCGCCCGGGGGAACTCGAGGACGATCGCCAGCGTGTTCAATCCGAGGAAGAAGTTGCTCTCGTCGCTGCAGCTGAAATCGACGCTGAGGAAGTTCACCAGGTCGAAGAAGAACGGGTCGTCGAAGGTCCCGGCGGTGATCTTGGCAAGGCCGAGATCGGTGGTGACACCGGTCATTCCGTGGACCGGTCCGTTCTGTCCCTTGAACTTCGCCCTCCAGTCTTGCTGGCCGGAGCCATCGGCCGGCCCGAAGGTGAACCGGGCCCAGTCATCGGGCTTGGCATCACCGTCTACGTCGGCCAGGAACTCGTAGATGGCATCCGGGTGGAACCCGGTCTGCCCGGTGAGCGCCCCGGCCGCCGGGTTGACGCTCATGATCAACACTGCGTTGTCGGAGTTTGCCGGCGACTGGAAGGCATAAACATCGTTGATGTCGAGCCGCGAGTCGCCCCCCGGGGGGGTGAGCCCGGGAGCATCGAGGTGGTCGGCAGCCAGCAAACCGGCCGGCCCGGCTGCCACCCCCACCGACAATGCGGCGGCGGCCACCAGCACCCCCGCCTTTCTAAATAGCGCACGCATCATTTTCTCCCTTCTCTGAGAACTCGTGCATCGCTCCCTTGTTCGGAGTCGCCCGGCCAGCGGATGGGTTGCGAGCTCTCTCCTTCCCAGCTCGGGGAATACTTTCTGGCTGAGAGGTGGTTCAGGTGCGATGGACCCAGACGTCACGGCCGCCCTGGCGCGAGGGGGGATCGCCGACATCACTACGACGGGGCGCAAGACCGGGCTCCCCCGACGTATCGAGATCTTCTTCCATCATTTCGACGGCGAGAACTTCATAACTGGCCGACCCGGCTTCAAAAGAGATTGGCTGGCAAATCTGGAGAGCAACCCGGAGTTTGTGCTCCACCTCAAACGGGGGGTGGTGGCGGACATTCCGGCCGTCGCCACGGTCATCAAGGACTTCGACCGCCGACGAAGTCTCCTCTTCCGGGCTCGCACCGAGAGCTGGGGGGTGGAGCCGGATCGGGCGGCTCGTGACCATGACCACTGGGTCGCCACCTCACCGCTCGTCAGTTTCCGTCCCAACTAGACCATTCAGGAGGCCCGCTTCCGGCGGTTCTGCTCGGGCTTCGGATAACGAGTGATTCGCCTCGGGCGGGCGAGACGGATGACGGCACCTGCGGCAAGCTCTGACTCGATGCGACGGGTTGCTCGGCGGTGGTTCTCCGCCTCCACAAGCAACTGATCCTGATACGCCTTAGCCAGTTCGAGCAAAAATCCGGGACTCATGGGCGACCTCCTGTTCGGGTCTCGCACTGCTAGTTACATCGTTGAAACTATCGGAGGTTGCGGACAGATTCTGTCCGTGATTGCCACTATTGTTTGCGTGTGGATCCGAGCGGGAGAATGCTCAAGCTCCTTTCCCTGCTCCAGGCCAGACCGAACTGGACCGGGGACGAGTTGGCTTCCAGGCTCAATGTCACCAGCCGCACGCTTCGCAGAGATGTGACCCGGCTACGGGGACTCGGGTATCCGGTGGAAGCGCTCTCGGGTCCCGCCGGCGGCTACCAGCTGGCCCCTGGAGGGGCGCTTCCCCCCCTCCTATTTGACGACGACGAGGCGGTGGCGGTTGCCCTGAGCCTTCGCAAATCCGCCCGGGGCGGGGTGCCCGGCTTCGAGGACGCGGCGGTGGCAGCCCTGGCGAAGATTGCCCAGGTCCTCCCCCATCGGCTGAACGATCAGATTGCATCCTTGGAGGAGAGCACGGTGGGAATCGGAACAGGTCGGGCGCCGGGACCGCCGGTCGACTCGCAGACCTTGGTCCTGGTGGCGCAGGCCTGTCGCCGCCGGGAACGCCTCCGATTCGCTTATACCGGCGCCGAAGGCGCCCAGAGCGACCGACATGTCGAGCCCTATCAACTGGTGCATGCCGCTCGTCGCTGGTATCTGGTCGCCCGGGACCGCGATCGGGATGCCTGGCGAACCTTCCGGGTCGATCGCATCACCCGGCCGCAATTGACCGGTCTGCGATACAGCCTTGAATCTCCGCCCGATGCCCGCGGCTTGGTCGCCGAGGGCCTGGCGGTCGCGGTCTACAAGCTGCAGGCGCGCGTGTTGCTCAAGGTGCCTTATGAGCAGGCGGCCGGTCTCGTTTCGCCCACTATCGGGATCGTCGAACGACGCCGGGGTGGGGCGTTGCTCCGCATCGGGGCGGACGACGCTGCCTGGGTTGCCGCCTATTTGGCCGGCCTCGGTTGCCAGTTCCGGATTCTCGATCCGCCCGAGCTAAAGGAAGCGGTAGCCGCGCTGGGCGCCCGGCTGATCAAGAACTCGATCTAGCTTCCGCCTCCCAGTCGATCATCCCCGGGTCCAACTCGGCGACGATATCGATCAGATCGAGGTCGAGCCGGACCGGCGAGCTCTCCGGACGAAGCGCCGTGAGCAGATGGCGTTTGGTCAACGAACGCCGTGTGGGCAGTGCGAAGCCCTGACTCGCTGGATGCTGAGCCGCGGTAGTGGTTAGTTGCTCCATGCAACTCACTATAACCGAGTCGGTTGCATTACGCAACTAGCTGCGTTAGGATCAGCCATATGCCAACCCGCAAGAGCCTTGAGCACCTTCGTTGCTCGGTCGCCAACACCGCCGAGTTGATCGGAGATCGCTGGACCGTGCTGATCCTGCGGGACGCTTTTCTCGGTGTTCGGCGCTTCGACGACTTTCAGCGGGATCTGGGCATTGCCAAAAACATCCTCGCCGATCGTCTTGAGATGTTGGTCAGCCACGAAATTTTTACCACCCGCCGGTACGAGGACAGACCCCCCCGCCATGAGTATCTGCTCACCGATAAGGGGAAGGACCTCTTCGATGTGTTGCTCACCCTCTGGAGGTGGGGCGATCGATGGGCGCCGCCAAGGGATGCCGATCTCCGACTCCTTCGTCACCTGGACTGTGGGGCCGAGACCCACGCCGTGGTTCATTGCGCTTACTGCGGAGAGCCGCTCGATCGGCGCAATGTGCGGCTCGAGCCGATGCTCCCGGTGGTGGCGTCACGATCGGTGGCATCGGCGACGTGATCCGATCCCGGGTGGTGGTCACCGGAGTTAGTGGGGTGGCGGTCGCCGAAAGCTGTTAGCCCAAGGTCGCCGGAGATAGGATCGGAGCAGGAGGCCAGATGACCACGCGAGGATTTGTCAGGCGCCGGCGAGCCGACGAACAGCAACGCCGGGTTCCGCCCGGCCAATACATCGAAAACGGTTTCCCGGTCCTCTCGTATGAACCGACCCCGCTCATCGAGAAGAGCGACTGGCGCTTCACTATCGAAACCAAAGACGGCACCGCCTCTTGGGACTGGAACGAGATGATGGCGCTGCCCCAAGAGGATTTTCCGGTCGACATCCACTGTGTAACAAAGTGGTCGAAGCTCGGCACTCTCTGGCGAGGAGCTTTCGTGGCGGATTTTCTGGCAGCGGCCGGTCTGCAACCGCAGCAGCCATTTGTGACCGCCTACTGCTTTACCGGCTACACAACCAACCTCCCCGCCGAAGACCTCATGGCGAGAAAGGCGATGGTGGCCCACACATTCGACGGGGCACCGCTCGATCGCCAGCACGGCGGGCCGGCGCGGCTCCTCGTGCCCCACCTGTACTTCTGGAAGTCGGCCAAGTGGATCAAAGGGCTCCGGTTCACCGATGACGACACTCCCGGCTTCTGGGAGAGATACGGCTATCACAACCGGGGCGACCCCTGGCTGGAACAGCGGTACGCCGGTGACTGAGTCGGCAGGACAAGAGCGGCGCGGTGGACAGATCGTGTGGCAACGGGGTGTCGTCGAGCAGGTGATCGACGAGACCTACCGGGTCAAGAGCTTTCACATTTCACTCCCGGAATGGCGGCCCTTTCGACCCGGCCAACACCTCGACGTGCGCCTGACGGCACCGGACGGTTATCAGGCACTGCGCAGCTATTCGATTGCCTCTCCGCCGGAGATGTCGGGGACAATGGATATCACCGTGGAGTTGGTGGACGACGGTGAGGTGTCCACGTGGTTCCATGAAGTAGCTGCACTCGGTGACGTGATCGAGCTACGCGGCCCGATCGGCGGGCCCTTCACATGGACGGTGGACGAGGGCGGTCCCCTGCTCCTCATCGGTGGTGGCGCGGGGGTGGTGCCGCTGATGTCGATGTTGCGTCATCGCCGGGCAGCGGGCGGAACAACGCCCACCTTGCTGTTGTACAGCTCACGCACCATCGACGACGTCATTTACCGAAACGAACTGGCTGGCCTGGCCAACGACGGAGGCGGAGTCGACGTCGTTCACACCTTGACCCGCAGCCAACCCCCCGGTTGGATCGGACATCGACGGCGGGTCGACCCGGACATGCTGAATGAGGCAATCGCTCGCCTGGGGCTGCCGAGGGGGGTCTTCGTGTGCGGACCGACCAACTTCGTCGAAAATGTCGCGGTTGGCCTGGTCTCACTGGGGGTAGGAGCGGACCTGATTAGAACAGAAAGGTTCGGCCCCTCCGGCTGAGCCGAATGACCCATGGAGATCAGCGTGGAACCGATCAGCTATCAGCCGAATCCGATGACAACCGTCCAGTGCCCACGTTGCGGCGTTTCCCTCGACCTTGATCTGGTCGACCGGGAAAAGTGGAGCGTGGCGTACGGCGGAGTCTGCACCACCCCGCTAAATCACGGCGGACGGTGCGGAACCGGCCTGCAATTGGTGGTAACCGCCCACGTGTTCACATTTGAATCTTGAGCCACCGAAGGTCATGGCGGTTCTGGCCGTACGATGTATACGTGGCCTAGGAGGCTGGTCCATTGGTATACCCCGATCGCTACGACCCGTCGCCGCTGAGCGGTGG
>JBQTHI010000156.1:0-16206 GCA_052390035.1 Actinomycetota bacterium
GCTCAAACACCAAGCCGGCTGGAAACTCCAACCAACCCGACCAAGCACCTGGACCTGGACCAGCCCTCTCGGACGCACCTACCAGGTGGTAACGGCATCCCCCTAAGTCTGGGTTGTCCCATCCCCGAGTTGCGCCCACGCGCCCAGGCGAGCACGTACTTGGTTCGTCGGTCCGAACCCGAGGGAGCTCACGCAACTGGTGTCGCGAGCGTTAGCTTGATTCAATGTCGCCCGAGCCCAACCTGGTGTTGACCGGATTCATGGGGACCGGCAAGACCACGGTTGGGAGGCGAGTAGCCCATCGGCTGGCAAAGCCGTTCGTCGACACCGATGAGATCATCGAGGCTAGCCATGGTCCCATTTCTGTGATCTTCGAGGAGCATGGAGAGGCGGGCTTTCGAGGTATGGAACGCGCGATCGCCGCGCGACTTGCCAAGAGAACCGGGCTGGTCATTGCCACCGGGGGACGCCTGCTGCTCGACCTCGATAACTTGAAGTTACTGAGCGGTAATGCCCGCTTTTTCTGCCTGGTCGCTTCCCCGGAGGTGATCCATCGGCGGGTGGGTATGGATCCCAACTACCGTCCCCTCCTCGGAGAGGTGGACCTGGCGAGACGGATAGCCGAGCTCCTCGCCGAACGAGAGCCTGGCTATCGAGTGTTTCCCCGGCTGACGACCGACCGCGGCACACCTGATCAAGTCGTTGATGAGCTGGTCGCCCTGTGGTCAGGCATCCGCACCGTTGACCCACACGAGGACACCCGCCGGCACATCGTTGGCGCGGGCCTGCTTCCAATTGTGCGACAACTAGCTGGGATCGACGGACCGATCGTGCTCATCACCGGCGATGACGACGGCATGTATGAGCCTCTGTTCGGGGAGGTGGAGCTCGCCATGATGCTGCCGAGGCGGCCGCATCCCAGCACCACGATCACATCCCTGACCGAACGCATGCTCGATGCCGGGATCGGGCCCGGGGCCACCGTGGTCGCGCTTGGCAATGACTCGATAGCCGACATCTCTTCCTCGGTCGCCGCCACGTGCCATGGTGGCTTGGACGTGGTCCATTGTCCCTCCGACCTCGGTTCGATGATCACACCCATGGCCAAGTTTCAGGGCGGGCGCGAGTTTCCCAAGCACCCGAAGACGGTCATCGCCGACGTTTCCATGTTGCAGGAAGAAGACGTAACCGTAGGAATGCTTGGTACGTTGGTCGGCGAGGTCGCCGAAGGGCTCCTACGAGCGCGCCTTGCCGGGCCCTTCTGAATCAGGGCTTAACAGCCTTCAACCGGAGACGAACGTAGTCGGCGTACCACCTGCCATCCATCCAAAGGTGAGGTCTCGCCGCCTTTTCAATCGCCGCCAGCCGGGCCTCGAGAGCCGCAGGCGGTATGCGCTCGAGCATTTCGCCCCGAAACATGCGGAGCCATTTGCGGATGCCATCCGGCCCGTCCAGCCGAGTGGGTCTCGGGACAAGCTCGATCCTCTCAACCGTCAAGCCAGCCGACTGGAGCACGTCGGCGTATTCGGCCGAGGTCGGGTAATACTGATTTGGCCAATCGAGCCCAGTAGGCCCCAGTACGGACCTCACCGCCTTCGCGATCCCGTCCACATTCCCGGCGCCTCCGAACTCCGCCACAAATCGACCGCCGGGGCGGAGAGCTGCGAACACCCTCGCCACGACCAAGTCAGCTTCCCGCACCCAGTGGAGGGTCGCATTGGAGAACACCGCGTCCATCGGCTGGTCAATCTCGAAGGTCCGAGCATCGCCGAGTCGTAGATCCAGATCCGGGTAGGAAGCCCGCGCCGACGCCAGCATCTCAGCTGAGTTGTCCACTCCAATCACCCTCGTGCCCAGGCGGGCAAGACGTGCGGTCAGATGCCCGGTTCCGCAGCCGAGGTCCAGGATTTTCTCTCCGGGCCTTGGATCGAGCCACGTCAAGATCTCCTTCGCCAGCTCCCACACGAACGCGTGTTCTCTATCGTAGAGATTCGGGTCCCAGCGTCGCTCGGGCACGGGCCTCACCTGCGGCTTCTTGGACCGATCATTTTCTCGTCCCCCACCGGTCTAAACATTATGAAGGGGAGGAAGGAAGGCGTATCAATGTCCACCACATCATCCACTAAAGCGTCGAGTCTGCTCCGACAACTCTCAGAGAAGTTAAACGGAAGGCTCATCCTTCCTGACCACCAGGACTACGACAGGGCGCGTACCGTTTTCCCAGGCGGGATCGATCGCCGGCCCGCCGCCATCGCCCGGGTCGCTAACGAGGATGACGTCGCACGTGTCATCACCTTTGCCGCCGACACAGGATTGGAGCTCGCCGTCCGCAGCGGCGGTCACAGCCCTGCCGGCCACGGTGTCTGCGACGGTGGGATCGTCCTCGACGTTTCGCAGATGAAGCACCTCGATATAGACGTTGGAGGCGAAACGGTCTGGGCTCAGAGCGGACTGACCGCCGCCGAATATACGTCGGCCACTTCTGCTCATGGTCTCGTCACCGGGTTCGGAGACACCGGCTCGGTCGGCATCGGAGGCATAACTCTGGCCGGTGGAATTGGATATTTGGTCCGCAAGTTCGGCCTGACCATCGACGATCTGCTCGCCACCGAGGTCGTAACCGCAGACGGCCGAGTGGTGATGGCCGACGCCGAGACCAACCCGGACTTGTTCTGGGCTCTGCGAGGGGGCGGTGGCAACTTCGGGGTGGCGACGCGGTTCCGTTACCGCTTGCACCGGCTGCCCACGGTCGTCGGTGGGTTTCTGATGCTGCCCGCAACACCGGAAACGATCTCATCCTTTCTAGAAGCAGCCGAGGTCGCACCAGAGGAATTGTCCACGATTGCCAACGTCATGCCGGCTCCGCCGATGCCATTCGTACCCGCCGAACACCACGGCCGGCTAGTGATTTTCGGGATGCTTTGTTTCGCCGGAAACCCCACCGAGGGGGAGGCGGCGGTTGCCCCATTCAGAGCGCTGGCCAGGCCGCTAGTCGACATGGTTCAAGAGATGCCGTACCCGCAGATTTATCCCCCGGATGAGGAGGATTACCATCCGGTGGCGGCTTCGCGAACCATGTTCGTTGACGAGATCAACCGCCGATCGATCGAGACTATGGTCGACGATATCCAGGCGTCAACTGCTTCGATGGCGGTAGCGCAGATACGGGTCCTGGGTGGGGCGATGGCCCGGGTGCCCACCGCGGCCACCGCCTTCGCTCATCGCCAGCGGCGAATGATGCTGAACGTCGCCGCCCTCTACGAACAGCCCGCGCAGCAAGCCGAACAAGAAGCTTGGGTTTCGAAACTCTCCGCCGTGCTGGGCGGCGACGGCCAAGGTGCCTACGTCGGTTTCCTCGGAGAAGACGGGCGTGAGCGAGTCGGTGAGGCGTACCCAGGGGCGACTTGGAGCCGCTTGACTGCTGTAAAGCACCGCTACGACCCCACGAACCTGTTCCGGCACAACACCAACATCCCACCCCGGTCATAGCGGTGAGTCCTTCCCGGGCTTCGCCGAGTCGGGATCAACGCGCCTCGATATCCCGTTTGAGAAACCCGAGCGAGCCGGCCGCGATCAAGGCCGCGGCGAGAAGCAACAAGACGGCGAGGGGCAAAACTTCTAAGGGCTCGGCGGGGATCAGCGGGATGTGAGTGAACGGAGAAAGGTTGAGGGCCCATTGGGGGAACTGCAGGATCTGCCCAAGCTGGCCCAGGATCAGACAGCCAGCCAGGACGCCCCAACTCCACCCGACCAGGCGAGGGGCCAACGCGAAGAGGAACATGGCGACACCGGTGAGGACCCATACCGCCGGAATCTGAATCAGAGCCGCCTTGACCACCCTCGGCACCTGCCCTGCGACATCGCCGATGATAAGTCCGTACACGGCTCCCGCCAGAGCGCCGGCGACGACGAGCAAGATCAGCGGGCCGATCAGGCCGAATACCAGGTGGCTTCCCGCCCAGCGCAGCCTGGGAGTGGCGGTCGCCAGGATCGGCTCGGCCCGTAGACCCTCCTCCTCCACCCGCAGGCGAAGCACCGACCTGATCGCGTATGAACACGTGACCAGGGCGATGCTCCCGATGGCTACCGAGAAGAAGGTATCGGTAAGGGACTGCTCGCCACCGAGCTGGCCGAGAATCTCCACCAGTTGGGGGCTTCCTTCAAGCAGGTCGCCGATGCTGGCGCCCGAGGCCCCATAAACGGCGCCAATCGCGCCGAGGCCTACCGTCCAGGCGACGAGCGAGCCCCGCTGCAGCCTCCAGGCCAACCCCATCGGGGTACTGAGAAGACGGCCCGCCGACGCCGGCCCGGGTCTGGGGGGAAAGGCGCCGGCGCCGATATCCCGGCGGGATGACACGAGAAACGCGGTTCCACCTGCGCCGATTGAGAGGGCGATCCACAACCCGAGCACCCCCCACTCCTCACCCGCAAAGGGACGTAACCGGCTGAACCAGCCGATTGGAGATAGCCACGCCAGCCAGCCGAGCCCGCTCGACTCTCCTGCATCTCCGCCCATGCGAAGGAGGAAAAACACACCCACCATGCCGACCGCAATACCCCTTGCGGCGGAGGCGCTTTCGGTGAGCTGGGCGGCTAGTGCACCCAAACCCGCAAAAGCGGCGGCCACCAGTGCGAAGCCGAGACCAAAGCCGAGGGAGCCAGGGAATGGGAGCCCAAGGCCCACCAGCCCACCGAGGAGAATGAGGCCGATGGCCAGCCCGGCGCCTAGCGTCACCAGCATCGCCGCGGCTAGGGGGGCCTGACGGCCCACGACGGTCGAACCCAACAGCTCCCGCCGGCCGGTTTCCTCCTCCTCGCGTGTATGGCGGATCATGGTGAGAACCGCCATCAACCCGACGAAGACCGCCCCGAGGGTGCCCACCCGCCAGGCGGTCAGCCCACCGATCCCCGCGTCGTACAGAGGGCCGAGGAGGGCGGTAAACGCAGGGGTCGTGCGCACCGTGGCGGCTAATTGCTGCCGCGACGTTTCCGTGGCATAGAGGCTTGCCAGCGCATTGGAGGAGGCTATGGGCACCAGTGACAGGACCACCGCCCAGATGGCAAGGCGGCTTCGGTCCCGTCGCAAGACCAAGCGGATCACTCGCCAACTGCCGGTGAAGGTGCTCATCCGGGCTCCACGTCCTGGTAATGACGCATGAAGAGCTCTTCAAGCGTTGGCGGACGGCTGATCAGACTGCGAACGTCGAGGGTGCCCAGCGCCCTGACGACGTCACCGAGGTTCTCCGAGTCGACCTCGAATTCGACCCGGTGGTCCACAAGCCGGACGGCATATACCCCGGGGAGCTGCGCTACCGCCGTCGGATCGGCGCTCACCTCCACCGAGATCGTGGTTCGGGTCAGGTGCCTCAACTGGGCGAGGGTCCCCCGCGCCACCGTCTTACCGTTGCGAACGATGCTGATTTGGTCACAAAGCGCCTCTACCTCGGCCAGGAGGTGGCTGGCCAGGAGGACGGTGCGATGACGATTTCGATCTTCTTCAATGACCCGCCGAAACTCCGCTTCCATCAGCGGATCGAGTCCAGCGGTTGGCTCATCGAGGATGAGCAACTCGACATGTGAGGAGAGGGCGGCGATCAGAGCCACCTTCTGGCGATTTCCCTTCGAATAGGTCCGGCCCTTTTTTGTCGGGTCCAAGTTGAAGCGATCCAAGAGCCTTCGCTTCTTGTCTTCGTCGAGGCCACCGCGCAACCGGCCGAGCAGGTCGATCACTTCACCCCCGGTCAAGTTGGGCCATAAAGTGACGTCCCCGGGGACATAAGCGAGACGCCGGTGCAGCTCGGTCGCCTGGCTCCATGGGTCCCCGCCGAGCAACCTGACTTCACCCGAGTTGTGGCGGAGCAATCCGAGCAGGATCCGAATGGTTGTGGTCTTGCCGGCCCCGTTCGGGCCGAGAAACCCGTGAATCTCCCCGGTCGCCACCTCCAAGTCAAGGCCATCGAGAGCCCTTGTGTTACCGAAGGACTTGATCAGCCCGGAGATGTCAACGGCATTGGACATAACCAGTCAATGTATCTCTCACGGCGATCCATCGTTACATCGAAGGCTGGGTGCCCTCGTATAATTTGTCGGTGGCCCGGGTCCATAGCCATCCTGTGCGGGCCAGCGTCAGACTCCAAAAGCGGCTGTTGCTGGTCTTCGTGGTCGTAGTGGTGTTCATGGTCGGCGAAATCTTCGCCGGGGTGCTGATCAATTCCCTGACCCTGATCTCCGACGCAGGACACATGGCAACCGACGCACTTGGTCTGGGTATGGCGCTGGCGGCCATCACCGCCGCCAATAAGGCCACTACTGGCAACAACCGCACGTTTGGTCTCTACCGTTTGGAGATTCTCGCCGCCCTGGCCAACGCCGCGCTGCTCTTCGTTATCGCCGGATATGTCCTGTTCGAGGCCGTTCGTCGATTGAATGACCCTGTTGCTGTTCTTCCCGGTCCGATGCTGGTGGTCGCCCTCGTCGGCCTCGCCATCAACGTTTTCGCCTGGCGGCTCTTGCGGGAGGGAGCTTCGGAGTCGATGAACGTCGAGGGGGCTTACCTGGAGGTGGTGTCGGATCTGGTTACCTCGCTCGGGGTGGTGGCCGCGGCAGTGGTCATACAGGTCACCGGTTGGGTGTACGCCGACCACATTTTCGCCGCGGGTATCGGCGTCTTCATCCTCCCCCGCGCCTATCGGCTCGGCCGGAAGGCTCTCCGTGTGCTGATCCAAGCGGCACCTGAGAACTTCGACCTCGATCGTCTGCAACGAAGTCTGGCGACGATCGGGGGCGTCACCAATGTCCACGACCTCCATGTGTGGACCCTCACCTCGGGGATGACGGTGGCCACCGCCCACCTCACCGCCCCCACCGGAGCCGATCGGGACATCGTCATCGAAAACGCCCGGCTACTGCTCAGGGACGACTTCGACGTCACCCACGCCACCCTACAAGTCGAGAGCGGAACCGAGGGTTGCACCGAACTCACCTGGTGACAGAACTTCGACCGGCTTTTGCCATGGTCATTCTGCGACTCGGTGTCAAGTCCGGTGGCCACCTTCATCGCCGTTCCTTTCGTGATGGATCAGAGCAGTGAACGTCTACTCACAAATGGTCACTCCCGCTATGACGGCGCCGCCCGAGGGCTCACTCTTCTGATTCGACGCCGATCTCGGTTGCCTTCACCGCCACCCACACCTCGTCGCCTTCGGCTAGGCCCAGGTCCGAAGCGGCGTCGTATGTGATCTCCGCCGTTAGCTGCAATGGCGCACCGGTGCGCAGCCGCACCCGTTCGCCCAGCCGTTCGATCAGGTCGATGGTGGTGGGCCACGTGTTACGAGCGCTTCCCTCGGGCTGGCGGCGATGCACAGTTATGGCGCTCGGACGAATCGTCACCAACACTTCGCCATCGGCATGAGAGGCGACCTGCAGTCGATGTGTGCCGAAGTCGACCTGTCCGTAGGCCGCCACTCCGATCAGCAGGTTCGACCCGGCCAGATCGGCGGCGTAGGCGGTGCGAGGTCGGAGACGAATGTCGTCGGCCGAACCCGACTGGGTAACGGTCCCGCCTTCGATCAAATGGATCTCGTCGGCGAGCAGGAAGGCTTCGGTCGGATCATGGGTGATCAACAGGCGTGGTCCTGGAAAGCCTTCGAGGTGCTCGGCGAGCGTCCGGCGGAGGTGAACCCGAGTCGTGACGTCGAGGGCGGAGAGCGGTTCGTCGAGTAGCAGCAGGTCAGGTTCGGTAATGAGCGCCCGGGCGAGAGCCACCCGCTGGGCCTGACCCCCGGAAAGCTCTCCCGGTTTGCGACGGGCGAGACCCCCAAGCCCAAGCCGTCCCATCCACTCCCCGGCGCGAGCCCGGGAGATCTCGTGCCCCACCTTTTGGTTCTCCAACCCGAACGCGATGTTGTCGATGACATTCATATGGGGAAAGAGCAGGTAGTCCTGGAAGACCACCCCCACCCGCCGATTCTCCGGCCGAACAAACTGCCCCGTGTCTGGCTCGTCGAGGGTTACTCCGGATAGTGCGATGTGCCCCTCGTCGATCGGTGCCAACCCGGCGATGGCGGACACCGCCGTCGTCTTTCCGGACCCGTTGGGACCGAGCAAGGCGACAGTCCTCGCCGGCGGGATCGACATAGCAAGGCGAAGGCGGAAGTGGCCTCGGCGAAGGTGAAAATCGGCGTCGAGTCCGCCTCCTAGAGAGCCTTCCACCAGCGCTCCCGTAACGCGACCAAAACGATCATTGCAACTGCCACCATCAGGAGGCTGAGAGCAACCGCAGTGTCGCGGTCGCTCTCCAGAGCTACGAACACGGCCAAGGGCAACGTCTGGGTCCGTCCCTGGAGGTTGCCAGCGAAGGTGATCGTCGCCCCGAACTCTCCGAAGGCCCGTGCCCAGGTGAGTACTAAACCGGCAACCAAGGAGGGAGCGATCATGGGAAGGCTGATCCGACGAATGATCGTCCAGCGCCGGGCGCCAAGAGTGGCGGCGGCGCCTTCGAAACGTGGGTCGAGGTTGCGGAGGGCGCCTTCGACGGTGATAACCAGGAACGGCATGGCCACGAAGGTGTTGGCTATGACCACTCCCCAGGTGGAGAAAGGCAGCAACAGGCCAGTTGACTGATTGAGCGGCTCGCCGACCAATCCTCGTCGACCAAGCGCGAACAAAAGGGCCGCTCCCCCGACGACCGGTGGCAACACCAATGGCAAGGTCACCAACCCCCGGACGAGCGATCGTCCCGGAAACTCGACTCTGGCCACGAGCCAGGCAAGCGGCACGCCGAGTGCGGCGGCGATACCGGTCGCCGCCAGAGAGGTCACCAGCGATAGGCGGAGAGCGTCGGTGGCGAGATCCCCGGCGAGGAGGTCGGGTAAGTCAGTCCACGGAGTCCGGGCCAGCAGTCCAGCAAACGGAACAACGAAGACCGCCAACCCGACAATGCCGAGCACAGTCAGCAGTAGCGGCGGGCGCCGCCCGACGGACCGCGTCGTGGTCGGGGTTTTGGTCAAGGCGAGGAGAAGCCGTAACTGCGGAGGATGGCCTGACCTTCGGTGGACAATAGGAAGGCGACAAACGCCGCCGCCGCCGGCGCATGGGGAGCGTTGCGCAATGCGGCGATCGGATACTCCGCAACCACGTTGAACTCGCCGGGGATGTCGACTCCTTCAACCGCACCGCCGGCCGACATCACGTCGGTGACATAGGTAATCCCAGCGTCGAGCTCCCCTGCCTCGATCTTGGTGAGCAATGCCCGCACGTCAGGCTCGTTGGTATCGATGGCCGGGACCACCCCTGCCTTCTCCAATGCTTTACGACCAAAGTCCCCACAAGGAACGTCTTCAGCGCACAACCCGATCAACAGGTTCTCACTGGCGAAGTCCTTCAAGCCGGTGATCCCGCCCGGGTTGCCCGCCGGGACAGCGATCTGCAACAGGTTGCGGACGAAGATTTCCGAGCGGCTGGCCTCGCCGGCCTCGATCACATGATCCATGTTGGAGGTGTTAGCAGAGGCGAACACGTCGACGGGTGCTCCTTCAAGGATCTGCTCTCGCAACGACGAGCTGCTCCCCAGGTTAAGGACCACATCGACGCCGGGATTAGCGACCTCAAACGCCGCCTCCACCTCTGCAAAGGCGTCGGTTAATGAAGCCGCCGCCGATACCAATAGCTCACCCTCCAACTCAGCTTCAATATTCGTCGCGTTCTCGGCGGAACCAGCGCAGGCCGCTGCCAACAGGGCCAGCAGCACCACGGTGAAGTGTGACCGCTCTATCATGGGCGCCTTTAGTCTCGATGTGACTAACGATTAGTCGCAGCGAGAATACGGAACCTGGCCAGGTCTGGCAACAGGACGCCCGACCAACCTCTCGGCCTACGCTCCAGCGTGAATCGATGTGAAGGACCTCCAGCCCTCATTGACCGAATTTGCCGTCCTCGGCCTTCTCGCTGAGGGTCGCACCCACGGCTTCGCCATCTCGAAGGTACTCGCCTCCGACGGTTCGGTCGGGAGAATCCTCACCGTGCGACGACCGTTGGTGTACCGGGCACTCGACCGGTTGGTTGAAGCCGGCTTGGCCGAAGCCGTCGACACCGAACCGGGCACGGCAGGACCCAACCGGGTCGTCCATCGGATCACCCCCGCCGGGAGGCGCCGGCTCATCCGCTGGCTCGGAAAACCTGTAGACCACATTCGCGACCTGCGAATCGAGTTCCAACTCAAGCTCACTCTGCTCCAGCGATCGCGTAAGTCGGCGCTTAGCCTGATCAGAAGGCAGAGGTTGGCCCTCATGCCGACACTCGTTGCCCTCGACCTCCCCACCGCCACGATCGCCAACCATGTCGAACTGTGGAGGCAGCACAACGCGTCGGCCGCCGATGCTTTCCTCAGTCACCTGGAGAGGCTTTGGGCTGCCGATGCCTGATCGGTTTATGCAGGTCGGAGGTCGAGGCCGCGGAGCAACTGAGCGTTAATGGCGACGACCACGGTGGAGGCGCTCATCAACAGCGCCGCTGCCGCCGGGGCGAGGACGATTCCCGCCCAGGCGAGAGCACCGGCGGCGAGGGGGATCGCCACCACGTTGTATCCGGTCGCCCACACCAGGTTCTGAATCATCTTCTGATAACCGGCCTGGGAGAGCCGGCGGATACCGACCACCCCTCGGGGGTCATCGGAGGCGAGGATGATCCCGGCCGACTCGATCGCAACATCGGTGCCGGCGCCAATGGCAATCCCGACATCGGCCTGCGCCAAGGCCGGAGCGTCGTTGACCCCGTCTCCCACCATCGCCACTCGCAGGCCACGCTGCTGGAGTTCGGCCACCTTGGAGTGTTTGTCTTCGGGGAGGACCTCGGCGAGGACCTCGTCGATGCCGAGCTCTGCTCCCACCGTCAGAGCCACCTGGTGGGCATCGCCGGTGATCATCGCCACCCGAACTCCGAGCCGGTGGAGCTGGTCCACGGCGTCCCGTGACTGGGGGCGCAGCTCGTCTTCCAACGCCAGCGCACCAATCACACTGCCGCCGTCGATCACGTAGAGGACGGCGGCACCTCGATCTTTCCATCTGTCAGCTGCGTGCCCGATTTGGGAAGGGACGTCCACGCCTCTTTCGCGGAGCAGAGCCGGTCCTCCCACCGCTACGACGGAGTTTCCTATTTTCGCCTCGACCCCCCTCCCACTCATCGACCGGAATCCCGAGGCGGTGGAACTTCCGCCACGTTCCTTCGCGGCGGCAACGATGGCGCGGGCCAACGGATGCTCCGAGTCGGCTTCGACCGCGGCCGCCATCGCCAGGAGCCGGTCCGGATCCCCGTCGGCGGCGACGACGTCACGAACGACGTGACTGCCCTTGGTCAAAGTCCCGGTCTTGTCGAATAGCACCACGTCGACGTTGCGCATTCGCTCCAAGGCGAGCCGGTCCTTGACCAGGATGCCGTGGCGTGCCGCCAGCCCGGTGGAGATGGCGATGACCAGAGGTATGGCAAGACCCAGGGCATGAGGACAGGCTATGACCAGCACCGCCACCGCCCGTACCACTGCCTCGTCGGGCCTGGCGGCGAGCAGCCAGGCCACAACCGTGACGGCGGCGGCGGCAATCGCGATGTAGAACAGCAAGGCGGCGGCTCGATCGGCCAGAACCTGGGCGCGAGACCTGGACTGTTGAGCCTGGGCAACCAGACGTTGGATTCCGGCAAGGGCGGTGTCATCGCCTACCGCCGCCACCTCCATCCTCACGGCGGAATCGGTGACAACCGTGCCTGCGACCACGCGATCGCCGGGAGAACGGGAAACCGGTTTGGACTCACCGGTGACCATCGACTCGTCCACTGCCACCTCACCTTCGGTGATCACTCCGTCGGCAGGGACTCTCCCCCCTGGGCGGACCAGAACTAGGTCGCCGACCCGGAGCTCGGAAACACCCACGGTCTCGATGCCCTGGTCGGTGACCCGTTCGGCTTCGTCGGGCAGCAGTTCGGCCAAGGCGGTGAGGGCACCACGGGCCTGGCCGATTGCCCGCATCTCCATCCAATGACCCAGCAACATGATGGTGATCAGGGCGGCCAGCTCCCACCAAAAGTCCAAGTCGAACCAACCGAAAGTGGTGGCCAGGGAGGCGCCAAAAGCCACAGTGATGGCCATGCCAATCAGCAGCATCATCCCCGGCTGACGGTCCGACACCTCTCCCACCGCCCCCTTGAGAAAGGGGGATCCGCCATAAAAGAAGATGACGGTTCCGAGGACCGGCGCCACCAATTCGGCACCAGGGAACCTAGGGGCGGAGTAACCGAACCACTCCTGGATCATCTCCGAGAAGAAGACGACCGGCAGCGTGATGAGCAGCGACAACCAGAAGCGGTCCCGGAACATGGCGACGCTGTGTCCGGCGTGCTTGTCATGAGCATCCCCATGACCACCCTTTTGACCACGCTCCGGTTCGGCGTGATCATGTGTGTGCTCGTGGTGGTCGTGCGTCACCACCGTCAACCCCAATTCTACCGAAGGGAACTGCCATGGCGAGGGTGATCGTGAACGAGTGGATGAGCCTCGACGGGGTCGCCCAGGCACCCGGGGCTGCTGACGAGGACACCACAGGAGGGTTTGGACACGGCGGTTGGCATCTCCAGTAATTCGACGACACGTCCCGCAGCTGGGTGGTCGAAGGTTATGCCACGGCGAGCGGATTTCTGGCGCCGCACCTACCTGCGCTTGGCGGCCTATTGGCCTAATGCCTCCCCCGAGGAGCAGGTGGTCGCCGAGCCGCTGAACACCAAGCCCAAATATGTGGTATCGACAACGCTGGAGCAACCCCTCGTCTGGCAAAACTCGATGCTTCTCAAAGGCGACGTCGCCACGGCGGTGGGCAAGCTCAAGGAAGAGGACGGCGGAGACCTTCATGTCATCGGAAGCACGCAACTGGTCCACACTCTGCTCGACCATGATCTCGTCGACGTGTTCCGACTGATGATCGACCCGCTGGTCCTGGGGAACGGCAAACGCATCTTCGGCCGAGGTGACCGACCTAGGCCGTTGCAACTCGTCGAGAGCCGAGTCACCACCACGGGAGCCATCCTCGCGACCTACGAGGCGGTCAGGGCTTCCTGACCTAGGCGCGAACCCCCCTCTTTTCACCGCACGCCCGGGACCCACTGGAGGCGGCTGCCTCCATCGGTAGGCTGACCTCTCGTGTCCGGTCCCCTCGTCCCCGAAGCCATTGCTGCCGCCGAGCGGGCTATCTCCGCCCACGACTGGGCACGCGCCTTCGATCTCCTCGAACAGGTCGGGCGATCGAATCTCGACCCCCAACATTTGGTCATGCTGGGCGAGACCGCCTGGTGGCTGGGCCGGATCGACGACGCCATCGACGCTCGTCAGCGGGCCTATCGCATGCTGATCGAACGGGCGGAGGCGGAGGAGGCAGCCCTGGTGGCCATCGGGCTGGCAGAAGACCACTTCCACAAGCTCGAGCCGAGTCTGGGAAGGGGCTGGCTGCAGACCGCCCTGCGCCTGATGGCCGACCGGCCCCCGACCCGAGCTCAAGCCCGGGTCCGGCGCTTCCAGGCAATGTTCGCCCTCGAGGCCGAGCAGGACCTCGAGCGCGCCTTGCAACTCACCGAGCAGGCGATGGAACTGGCCGACGCCTTCGGCGACAAAGACGTTCACTACATCGCCCTCCAGGACAAAGGTCGGATCCTGGTCGCCCAGGGTGAAACCTCGGCCGGGTTGGCGCTAATGGAGGAAGCCATCCTCCCCGCCGTGTCCGGGGAGCTGGGACCGGCCGTGACCGGCCGCATCTACTGCAACATGGTCGAGACCTGCGAGCGCCTGGGGGAATACCGGCGGGCCATCGAGTGGGACGACGCCGCCCGCCGTTGGTGCGAGCACCTCGGCAACATCACCGGCTTCCCCGGCATCTGCCGGGTGAAGAGGGCTGAGATCCGCCGCTACCGCGGGGACCTGGAGGCGGCGGCGGCCGAGGCTGAGCACGCCGCCGGCGAACTCCTCGGCTACCGCGACTTCGTGGCCAAGGCCTACGCCGAGTTGGGAGAGATTCGCCGCCGCCGGGGAGAGTGGGAGGCTGCTGAGGAGAGCTTCGCTCGGGCCGTCGGCCTGGGCCTCGAACCCCTTCCGGGCCTGGCCCTGCTTTACCTGGACCGGGGTGACCCCGCCGGAGCCCGGGACCTGCTGGACGAGGCCCTCGGCGCCGCCACCCTCCCCCTCGATCGGGCTCGACTGCTCCCGGCGCTGGTGGAGAGCCGCCTAAGGCTCGGGGACGGGGACGGAGCGGCCGAAGCCGCCGGAGAGCTTGCCGTTATCGCCAAGAGCTACCCCTCCCCGGCCTTTATCGCAGCCGCCCAGCATGCGGGAGGAGCAGTGGCGCTCCAGCGGGGTGAAACCGAGGCGGCGACCGAGGCTCTGCGGGCCGCCCACAAGGGTTGGACCGAAGCCGAAGTCCCATTCGAGGCCGCCCTCGCCCGCCTCGCCCTGGCCGAGGCCTATCTGCAGGCCGGCAAAGCGGATCGAGCGGCGATGGAGCGCCGGGCGGCGGAAGAGTCCCTCGAGCGGCTGGGGGCGATGGGCGAGCTCGCCCGACTTCGGCGGGCCCCGACCGCCCAGTTGGCGGCGATGATGTTCACGGACATCGTCGGCTCCACCGCCTTACTCGAGGCGATTGGTGACAAGGCATGGACTCGGATCCTCGCCTCGCACGACACCCTGATCCGAGCCGCACTGGCCGAGCACGGGGGAAAGGAGCTCGACCACACCGGCGATGGGTTCTTCGCCGCCTTCCTCGACGCCCGGGAGGCGGTGGCGGCGGCGATCGACATCCAGCGGCGGCTCGAGAGCCGTCGGGAGGAAGGCTTCGCCCCCGAGGTCCGGATCGGGATCCACAGCGCCCCGGTTCTGATGGAGGGCGGGTCGTTGCGGGGAAAAGGGGTCCACACCGCCGCCCGGATCGGGGCGGCGGCAGGGCCAGGGGAGATCCTGGTCAGCCGGGATGTGGCCGACGCCCTCGGCGATCGCCTTCGGCGGGGAGAGGCGCGGGTGATCGAACTCAAAGGCTTGACCGAGCCGGTCCAGGTGGTAGCGGTCGCCTGGGAACAGGACCGCCCACCCGGGAAGAGTGGCATGCCTCGGCAATGATCGATCGCCGAACCGACCCTCCGAACGCGTTGGGACGCCCTCAACGACGAGACATGGGGCGGTCAACGACGTGCCGGGCCTCACCCTGGGGAATCCCTATTCGCGAGGTCAATCTCTTCCGCCAGTGCACGCAAAATCGGGAGCGTGGCCCGATCTTTGGCGCGATCGGCTGCCTCCTTACTTCGAATGATGTCGGTTAGGGCCGCCACCCGCACACGGCTCCCTTCGAGCTCGAACTCGATGCTGCCAGCGACGAGGGATTCGTAGTTGGGGAGCCCGGCCGGTGCGAAGGTCAGGTCCAGGTCGCCGCAACGAGTGGTCATGTTCAGCATCGCCATCGACTGGAGCAAGGCCGGATGGGGATCAAACGCAACACCTTCAGGCGTGTCAGTTACGCGCAGACGCGACTCGAGGGAGCGCAAGGCACGAGATAGCCGGGCGAGATTCGACGGCTCGTTCTTTGGCACGATGTCTGCGTCGTTGGTCATGGCCGGTGAGCCATGCAGAACTGCCGCCAGACCTCCAACCAGGACATAGTCGACCTCATTGTCGCCAAGGACCCGGAAGAGGCATTCGGGATCGAGGGGCGCCGGCATCAGCCGAGTCGACGAGCCGAAGCCAGGAGCCGGCTCAGGTTGGCGACCGAGGCCAACCGGTCTGAGGGTGACATTGCCAGTTGTTGACGAATCTGAGAGCGATCAACCTCTTCTGGCTCGATCATCAGAGTGAGCGACAGGCCGCAGGCGCGCATCAGGCGAACGAGGGTGGACAGTCGTGGCTCGTCCTCTCCTCTCTCCCACCTTGAAACGACCGACTGCTTGGTACCGATCCGCTCGGCCAGCCTGGCCTGCGAGAGACCGGCATGGTCACGAGCAGAGCGGATCAACCGCCCAGCAGCCGGAGTAGCGCCGCCGACCATCATCGTAGCTCCATTGTTTGGCGAGTATAGCCCTACAGTGCTGGTCCCGATCTCCTAAAGGCTATACCAGCCAACGGATTGGGTCCGGACGCGTTCGAGTCGTTCCTGCGTAAAAAAGCGCCGGCGGTTTCAAGCGCTGGCCGCGACA
>JBQTHI010000157.1:0-16255 GCA_052390035.1 Actinomycetota bacterium
CAAGCCGTTCCGCGGGGTCAGACGGAGGCTGCGCAGTCACTCGGTTTGCCTGGATGGAAGACGACCCGATTGATCGTGCTGCCCCAGGCGTTGCGTGCCACGATCCCGGCGATGGTGGGGCAGTTCATCAGTCTGTTCAAGGACACGACCCTGGTGGCGGCCGTTGGCCTCGGTGATGTGCTCGCCGCCTCGAGTTTCGCCAACGCCCAGCCGGACTTCAACGCCCGCGGTCTGGCCAGCGTCACGTTGCCTTTTGTGGCGCTCGCCTTCTGGGCCGGGTCATACACGATGTCGCGAGAGGCTCGGCGGTTGGAGCGCCGGCTAGGGATAGGAGAGCGATGACGACCGAATCCACATTGCCATGACCGAGCAGGGACCGATGATTGTTCTGGAGGACGTCGCCAAGTTCTTTGGCACCTTTCAGGCGCTGCGGGATGTCACCATGGCAGTGGGTCGCCAGGAAGTCGTGGTCGTCATCGGACCGTCCGGCTCTGGCAAGAGCACGCTTGTCAGATGCATCAATCGTCTCGAGAAACATGACGCCGGGCGGATAGTGGTCGACGGAGTGGAGTTGACCGACGACGTCAGAAACATCCACGAAGTTCGGATGGAAACCGGAATGGTGTTCCAACAGTTCAACCTATTTCCCCATCTTTCGGTGATGGAGAACATCACGCTTGCCCCACGCCAGGTGCGGAGGATACCGAAGGCCGAAGCCGAGGACCTGGGCATGGCGATGCTGGCTCGCGTTCGTATTCCCGAGCAGGCCCGAAAGTATCCCGGCCAGCTCTCCGGCGGTCAGCAACAGAGAGTGGCGATCGCCCGCTCTCTTGCCATGCAGCCCAAGGTGATGCTTTTCGACGAGCCCACCTCGGCCCTCGATCCAGAGATGATCAAAGAGGTTCTAGAGGCGATGGAGGAGCTAGCCAAGAGCGGCATGACCATGATCGTCATCACCCACGAGATGGGATTTGCCCGGGCGGTCGCCGACCGGGTGGTCTTCATGGCTGATGGGCAGATCGTCGAGGTGGGCTCCCCCGAACATTTCTTCCGAAATCCCACAGAAGCCCGAACCAAGCTGTTCTTGTCGCAGATCCTGTAAGTGCGGGTCGCAGGATTGTCGGGCGCAAAAACGTGGCGCCAAGGCGTCGGGCGCAATACGTCGGGCGCATGACGTCAGGCGCAAAGACATGGCGCACCTACTCTTAGGCGCCTCCCGTGTCCTACCGGCACTCCCTCCTCGCCCTGATCGGCGGCCTCCTGCTCGGCTCCGTCTTGTTCTCCTGTGCCGAGAACCCCTCGGCTAAGGAGGCGCCGGCACCCACTGCTCCGGTGACCACGTCGCCCACCACTGAGTTGTTCCCCACGACCAGCACAACTGAGCCGATGGCGACCGCCACCACGGCGCCCGCCGCAGGCACGGTCGTCATCCACGCGGTCGGGGACGTCAACCTTGATCCCGAGTACCTGCCCTCGCTGGCGGCCAACGGATACGACTGGGCCTGGGCCGGCATCGATGGACTGTTTGCGCAGGACAGTCTCTCGATCGTGAACCTCGAGTGCGCCCCTTCCGACCTGGGCCTCGCCGAGGCGAAGGAGTTCACATTCCGTTGCGCCCAGGAGGGTTTGGCCGCGATGGCCGCCGCCGGGGTGGAGGTAGCCAACCTGGGCAACAACCACTCGCAGGACTTCGGCAAGGAGGCGATGCTCGACGGTCGTGCCAACCTCCTGGCCATGGGGGTGGCCCCGGTAGGAGCGGGCGGCAACGCCGCCGAAGCCGCTGCTCCCGCCCTGTTCGACCTCAATGGTTGGAGAGTTGCCGTCGTCGGATTCGGGGGCGTGCGACCGCATGACGGCTGGGTGGCGACCAACGACCGGCCGGGGATGGCCGATGGTGACACCATCGAGACAATGGTGGACACCGTCCGGGAGGCCGGTCGGTTAGCCGACTGGGTGATCGTCACCATCCACTGGGGAGTCGAACTGGATCCCTTGCCGACTCCCGAGGACCACGAGCGGGCGAAGGCTCTGATCGCGGCGGGAGCCGATGCCATCCTCGGCCACCATCCCCACCGGTTACAGCCCTTTGAGATGGTGGACGGGGTTCCCGTGGTGTGGAGCCTCGGCAATTTTATTTGGCCCAACCTCTCGCCGCTGAGTTCTGAGACCGCCGTTGCCCGGCTGACCGTCGGCCCGGAAGGCGATCTGTTCGGATGCCTGATCCCGGCGTTCATCGCCAGCCCGGGCCAACCGGTGCTTACCGACGGACCCCGGTGCAAAGCGGCCCCATGAAAAGATGGCAAGCGGGAGCGGTGGTGGTGCTCTTCGGTGTTGCCATTGGCAGCGCGATATTTGCCGTTCTCCGAGGTGCGCCGCCCCAGCCCAAAGTGCCTACGGCGACCGTTACGACCACCTTCCTTCTCCCGCCGTCAACCTCACTCGTGACCACCTCGACCACCCCGCCGCCGACCACAACGACGGCACTCGTCCGGGAGGTGGGAACGATCCCTGGATGGACGGTCGGCCAGCCGTGGGGAAGCGTCGAGGGGTTGACGATGTTCCGGGGAAATCCGACCCGAACGTTTTACGGTACCGGCCCTCTCCCAGTCGCCCCTCGGATCCTATGGTCGTATCCCGCCGACGAAGGTATGTGTGCCAGATCGTCCGTGGCCGGTGTGTCCAGCCTGTGGTGCGGTAGCGGATGGACCGGCCAGCCGGTGGTGCATGTACGCCCAGACGGTGTGACTGAGGTGATCTTCGGTGCCTACGACAAGGCCGTCCACTTCCTCGATGGCGCCGACGGGTCAGAACTGCGACCCAACTTCCATGTCGGAGACATCATCAAGGGATCGGTCACGCTCGATCCGGACGGCTTTCCGCTGATCTACTTCGGTTCGCGGGACAATCAGCTTCGCGTCGTCGCTCTCGACCGCCCCGAACCGACCCTCCTCTGGAGCCTGGATGCCTCGGCGGTCGACGGAATCTGGAATGACGATTGGGACGGCAACCCGGTCGTGGTCGATGACGTGATGTACGAGGGCGGGGAGAATGGTTGGTTCTTCGCCGTCAAGCTCAACCGAGCCGTAGGCACCGATGGATTGGTGACGGTTGCACCCGAGATGCTGTTTCAGACACCCGGGTGGACGAACGAGCTGATTTCGCAGGTGGGGCGCAACGTCTCGATCGAAGGTTCGGTGATGATCCACGGGACCACCGCCTACTTCGCTAACTCCGGGGGACGAGTGGCCGGCCTCGACGTCTCATCCGTCACTTCCGGTCAGGCGCCGGTGGTCTTCGACTACTGGGTGGGAGACGATGCCGACGCCACCGTGGTCGCCGACGAGGCCGGGTCGATCTACGTCGCCGTGGAGGAGGAGCGCAAGAACGCGCGGTCGGCCGCCCTCGGTCAGCTGATCAAACTCGATCCCTCCGCCGCTGATCCCTTCGTTTGGGGGGTAGCCGCTCCCGGCTATGACGGCCCCGGGGGGTTGTGGGCGACGCCTGCGCTTGGTGACGGGGTGCTCTACGCATCCACCCATCCCGGTCAACTTCTGGCCGTCGATCAGAAGACCGGGGAGGTGACCTGGCAGGAAGAGATCGGCTGGCATGCCTGGTCATCGCCGGTGGTGATCGGCGACGAACTGTTGGTTGCTGCCTGCACGGGCGAATTGAGGGCCTATTCGCTCGCCGATCCCCGTCGTCCGCTTCCCATGTGGACGCTGCAAGTGTCGGAGTCGTGTATCGAGTCGACCCCCGCCGTGTGGGCGGGCCGAATCTACGTCGGGTCGAGAGACGGCAAGTTTTACGCCATAGGGGAGTGACTACCTGCGAACCCAGTGACTACCTGCGAACCCAGGGTTCCAGTCAACGATTTCATGCGCTGGAACCCAGGGTTCGGCTTAACAGGTCAGGGCCGAAGGTCTGACCATCGATCACCCATAGCGAGGTCGATCACCGTCCAGGCCATCGACACCGCTCCGTCATGGATGGCCCGCTCGCCGGCCGGGGTGATGGTGTGGGCAGCGAACTCCGGCTGGTGATTGACCGCCGGCAAGCTCTGGATCCCGATCATCGGATGAATGGTGGGAACCATCTTCGAAACGTTGCCCATGTCCGTCGAACCGGAGATGTTGGGGGGGATGTCGCTCCCGCGCATCATCGTCCGGCCGAGGGCGGACGAGTTGGACTGAAAAAGCTCAACTAGGAGGGGGTTGCTATCCAGGTCGAGATAGGTATGACCTACCCGTTTGATCTCGTGGGTGCATCCCGTGGCGAGGCCCGCCGCCTCAAAGCAGGCCAGCACCCGGGGCAGCAGCAGGTCGAGCTCCTCCTGACGGGGAGCACGGACATACCACGACGATCGGGTGAAGCCGGGGATGATGTTGGGGGCCTCCCCGCCATGAGTGACGATCCCGTGCACCTTGTTGGTCGCCTCGAGTTGCTGACGCAAAGTGGACACGTTCACATAGGCCTGAACGAAAGCATCGAGGGCGTTGATGCCCACCCACGGATAGGCGGAAGCATGGGCTTGCTTGCCGTAATACAGCACGTCGAGGTGAGTGACGGCGATGACCCGGGGGTCGACCACGTCGTGGGTCGACGGATGCACCATCATGGCGAGGGCGGCATCGGCGAAGGCCCCCGCCTCCAGGAGATCGACCTTGCCCCCGTATCTCTCTTCGGCGGGGGTGCCGAGCACCGTCAGCCGGAAGCCGAACTCCTCGGCAGCCGCCTTCAGCCCCAGCCCTGCCCCGAGTCCGGCGGTGGCAATGATGTTGTGCCCGCAGGCATGGCCCACCCCGGGGAGAGCGTCGTACTCGGCACAAATCACCACCTCCGGTCCGGTGGCGCCGAACCGTGCTACGAAAGCGGTTTCGAGTCCATAAGCCGGGTACTCGACGTCGAACCCCTGGCTACTCAGAAACTCGACCAGACGCGCCGAGGTCTGCCGTTCTTCGAAGGCGACCTCCGGATGCTCGTACATCCACCGACTGATGCCGCGAAGCTCGGTCTCGTGATTGACAATGGCGGTCCGGGCGGCCTCTTTTGGGTTCATGGAGGGACCATACCCGTGGGTTAACGAGTTATCGACCGCAGGGTCGTCTCCACCTCGGCTGGCTCGATCGGCGGATAAAAGACCATCGTGTACAGGTCGCAGCGATCGCTTCCGGCCCCTTCGAACCAGGCGGCCACCCACATTCCTTCGTCGAACGGCCCCACCACCCCCCGCACACCGGCTATGTCGACCGCACCCTTTTCCCCGGGCCAGTCTCTGGGCGGCAGCGTGCCTCTGATCAGGGCGATCCGCAGTGAGCCGTCGGCATCGACCCAGAAGACCGACCGGGTTCCGCCGATGGCGGTGAACTCGTCGACCTCGATGTCTTTCAGATCGGCTGCCTGGCCCTCAACCCGGGTAGGCAGGGTGTTGACCACATAGGGGATGGACGGGCACTCGACCAACTGGGCAACGGCGGCCGGGGCCGACGCCGTCGAGGTTGTCGGCGCGACGGGCGCCACGGTGGTGGTGACGCGGGCCGGTGCACCGCACCCACCGACCAGCAATGCAGCCACGGCTACCGGGGCGAAACCTTTCATGCGTACGCCGCCGCTTTACGGTTTGCTTCCCTCTCGCCACATCTCTCCAACCGCCGCCACCCCGCCGAGCACGCCGGAGGTGTCAAGTGGCAGGAATATCTTGGTCGCCTGCCCGTTGGCGATCCCCTGCAATGCCTCGAGGTAGCGGATGGCGATGAGGTCGGGGGATGGGTTGCCGGTGTGGATGGCGCCGAAGATGCGTTCGATGGCTCGGCCTTCACCTTCGGCCACCGTCTCCTTTTGATACTTGTCGGCTTCAGCCACCCGCTTGATCGCCTCGGCCCTACCTTCGGCCTCCAGGATCTGACTCTGCTTGAGCCCTTCGGCCTTCAGCACGCGGGCGGTTTTCTCCCCCTCGGCCTCGGTGACGACGGCGCGGCGATCGCGCTCCGCCTTCATCTGGCGGTGCATGGCTTCGGTGACGTCACTCGGTGGTTCGATCCTCTGAATCTCCACCCGGACCACCCGGGTTCCCCACTTGTCGGTGGCGTCGTCGAGGATCTGTCGCAGCTTGGCGTTGATGATCTCCCGGGAGGTGAGGGCGGCATCGAGGTCGAGGTCGCCTACCACGTTCCGCAAGTTGGTCTGGGCGAGTTTGGTCGCCGCCAGCACGAAGTTGGCGACGTTGTACTTCAATTTCACCGGGTCGGTCGCCTCGTAATAGATCACCGCGTCGACCGTCACCGCCACGTTGTCTTTGGTGATCACTTCCTGCGGCGGCACATCGACCACCTGCTCTCTCATGTCCACCTTCGTCAATCTCTTAACGAAAGGCATCACCCAGCGGAGGCCTGATTCGACCGTCTTCTCATACCTGCCGAGGAACTCGACCAAACCCTTTTCATAGGGTCGCACCACCCGGAAGCCGGTGGCAGTCACCAAAATAAGGGCAGCGGCAACGATTACGAACAGGAAGACCAGCGGGTCCATGTCGATTCCTTTCTTCTCCGAGTCTCTCGATACAGGAACCTTCAGTCGATGGGTGTCACCACCAAACGGGCACCTCTGACCTCCTGCACCACCACCTGGGTTCCGGCCGCAAGCGGCTCGTCAGAGGTTGCCCGCCACTCTTCACCACCGATGCGCACCATGCCGCCGGTTCCCAAGGGGTCGATCGGCTCCAGCACTATTCCTCTGGTGTTGGCCCAGCGGTTGGCCCCAACCGGCGGCTGACCGACGCCGTCCTGACGGGAGATAAAACGCCGGAGGTAAACCAATGCGACAACCGAGACGCCGAAGAAGATGAGCCACTGGGGGAGTAGAGCTACTCCGAGCCAGGCGAGAATTGCTGCCGCCGACGCCCCGATTGCGAACGGAAGGAGGAAAAAGCCGGCAGTGAAGATCTCACCGATGCCCATGACCACCGCCAAACCCGTCCACAACCACCGCCACAAGTCGTTGTCCACTTCACCACCTCCGTTTTGAACTGACCGCCACCACCGCCCTTATCCCCAAGCCGAATCCGATCATCTCGCCTCGACTCCGTTGAGAACCCGATCGACTCCCGCTGTCAATAGTCATGGAAAGGTAGTAACCGGCAGGCAAATAGAAGGGCCCCCCGAGGATGCAACCCGGGGGGCTTTGATTTGGGGTCGGTCAGCGCCGGCTCAAGGAATCACGAATCTCCCGCAGCAAGGTGATCTCTTCGGTCGGCGGGGACGCTGTCTCCTCGACCGGTTTCTTCATCCTGTTGTAGGCCTTGACCACGAGGAACATGACGAAAGCCACCACCAGGAAGTTGATGATCGACCCGATGAAGGCCCCGATGCTGCCCGACTGCAATCCGGTGGCCTCGTCGACCTTCCCGAACAAGCCGGTGTTGTCAAGGCTGGACACGCTGAAAATCATCCCGATGATCGGATTAAAGATCCGGTTAATAAACACGTTGACCAGGCCGGCGAAGGCGACACCCATGACGAATGCCACCGCCAGGTCAATGAGGTTGCCGCGCTGTATGAACTCGCGGAACTCCTTGATCATGAACCCCTCCTTGGATTGTTACCACGATCGACCTTAGTCCGGAGGCGGTACGGCTGTCGGCGGCCGGTGTGGTTACCCTCACCGTTTCGATGGCGCCGCGTCCTGCCCTCTCCTCGATCGATCAGCAACTGGTTGGCACCCGAGCGGTGGTCGAGGTGACTCTCACCGCTCTCCACGATCGCTACCGCGGTCGGGCGGAGGGCGACGGCGAACTCTCCCACCGCCACCGACTAGTCGCAGAGGCCACCTTGCGGGCCGTTCGGGCCCTCGCCCCCGGTCTTGACCTGGACCTGGCGGCGGTGGGCACCTCCGAGCTCGGCCGGCTCAAAATCGCCCTCGCCCAGGTGCGTGATAGTGGCCGGGAGCTGGTTGGGAGCGCGCTTGTAACAGGCGGTGACCCTGCCGTGGCCACCGCCAAGGCGGTTCTCGACGCCCTCAACCGGAAGCTTGAGGAGCTGTAGGTCTACTTGGTCTCCGCCACCTTGGTGTGGCCGTAGCCCTCCGTCTCGGGATGCCCATGTTCGCCTCTTGTCATGGCGAACTCCTCCTCCGGGGATAGAACAAGCCGATGTCGACCGGCAAAGGCGAAGTAGAGGATTCCCACGACCATCCAGATTCCGGTACCGATGACCCCCGGGCGGTAAGCGGGATCGAGATATAAGGCAACGAAGGACACCGCCGCGATCACTGCCTACACCCCGTCTCCACACACACCGACATGACTCTTGTATTGACGCGCGTTATTGGGGAGTTTGCGCCTTAAGAGGATGAAGGACAATGATTGCATGAAGTAAGAAATGACGGCCCCCGATACGGACATGAGCAGAAGGGCGCTGCCGACTCCCGATCCGGACTGTTGGGCGTTGAGGATCAACTGCAGCACAAAGCCGATGACCGCGCCCAACAAAAGCGCGACCCACGGGGTCTTGCGTTTGTTGTGGGTGTAGGACATCCACTTTGGGAAGTAGCCGGCTCGAGACAGCGAAAAGATGTTGCGACCGTAGGCGTAGATGATGGTGTGGACACTGGCAATGAGCCCGGCAAGGGCGAACAGGCCCAACACTGCGGCGCTGAACTCGCTGCCCAGAGCAGCCCTGAACCCGTCGAGCAGGGGCTCTGCAGAGGTGCCGATTTGGGCGGCCCCGCCGCCGATCCCGGTGTTCAAGAACAGCACCAGGAACCCGGCGATGATCAGGGTCAGAAGGCCGAGGATGGTCGCTCGGGACACATCTCGCTTCGGGTCCATTGACTCTTCAGCCGCCAGCGGCAACTCCTCGATAGCAAGGTAGAACCAAATGGCGTACGGCAGGTTCTTCAAGATGCCGTCCAGCCCGAAGGGGAGGAATGCCGATCTGCCACTTTCCGGCGCGATGTTGGTCAAAAGTGATACGTCGAACTTGGGAATGGCCACCACAAAGAAGAATCCCAGCACCGCGAGAGAAATGAGGCAGATCACGACGGAGAATCTCAGTGTTCCCTCTATGCCGAGGATGTTCAGGCCCACGAAAATGACATAGAACACCAGCCACCAGACCGGCTGGGGGATGTCGATTCCGAAGAGTTCGAGAAACACGGCATCCGCATAGGCGCCCGCGAAAAACCCCACCGTGGCCGGAGTGACGACGTACTCGAGGTTCTCGGCTAACCCGGTTATGAATCCGCCCCAGGGTCCCATCGCCGAACGTCCGAACGAGTACGCCCCACCGGTATGCGGCAATGCCGGCGACATCTCGGCGATGCTGTAGCAGAGTCCTACGTACATGACCGTGATGACGACCGTGGCGATCAGCAGGCCGCCGAAACCTCCCACGGGCAAGCCAAGGTTCCACCCGGAGAAGTCGCCAGAGATGACTGCGGCTACCCCTAGGGCCCACAAGGACCATACCCCGGCGTGACGTTTGAGACCACGCTGTTCGAAGTAGCCCTTGTCGACGTCCTTATACGTAACCGAGCCGACCTTCCGTTCGGTACTAGCCATTTTGTCTCCTCCTCAGATTGGCCGCTAGCGAGACTAGGAATCAGCCTCCAGGCCTGCCGGACGAACCCGGCCTTTTCTTCGTCGCGGGTCTGGCCGGGTACCTACGCTTGACCCCCTCGCCGGGACGTGCAACAGGAGGAACTCGTGGTCCGGGGAATGCTCACCATCGAAGAACTGGCCGCCCTCGAGGAGAAGGGGGAGATCGACACGGTGGTGGTCGGCTTCACCGACCACTATGGGCGGGTCCATGGCAAGCGGTTCGACGCCGGTTTCTTCCTCGAGGAGATCGCCTCGCACGGCACCCACGGCTGTGACTATCTGCTCACCGTGGACATGGAGATGGAGCCGGTCCCTGGGTACACGTACGCCAATTGGGAACTGGGCTACGGCGACTTCCACATGGTGCCCGACCTCGCCACCCTCCGCCGGGCGACATGGCTCGATCGCAGCGCTCTGGTGCTTTGCGACATTCACGATCCCCACCACCACGAACTGGTGCGGGTGGCACCCCGATCGATCCTCCGCCATCAGCTCGAGCAGGCTGCGGACTCCGGGTACACCGCCCTGGGCGCCTCCGAGCTGGAGTTCTTTCTGTTCGAGGACTCTTTCCGCGACGCTGCTTCGCGCAGATATTCCGACCTTTCACCGGCGGGGTGGTACATCGAGGACTATCACCTTCTACAGGGGTCGCGGGAAGAGAAGTACAACGGAGCAGTTCGACGTCATCTCGCCCATTCGGGAGTGCCGGTGGAGAACTCCAAGGGGGAGTGGGGCCGCGGCCAGCACGAGATGAACATTCGTTACACGGACGTGCTCGGGATGGCCGACCGGCACTCGATCATGAAGCTGGCCATGAAGGAGGTGGCCGACGGGCTGGGCATGAGCGTCACCTTCATGGCCAAACCCACCATGACCGAGGCCGGGTCCTCCTGTCACATCCATCTCAGCCTATGGAGCGCCGAGAAAAACGCCTTCCCCGGAACCATCGATCAGGGGGCTGCCCGAGTGTCGCCGGTGTTCCAGCAGTTCCTCGGCGGGTGGATGACCCACGTGCCGGAGGTGATGGTGTTTCTTGCCCCAACGGTCAACTCTTACAAGCGTTATCAGGACGGATCCTGGGCGCCAACCAGGATCGCCTGGAGTTATGACAATCGCACCGCCGGCTTCCGGGTGGTCGGCCACGATCAGAGCCTGCGAATCGAATGCCGCATTCCCGGAGCCGACTGCAACCCCTACCTGGTTTATGCCGCCATCCTCGCCTCCGGACTCGATGGGATCGACAACCAGATGGAGCCCCCGGCGATCTTCACCGGCGACGTCTATCGCGCCCAGGAGGTCGAACACGTCCCGCGCACACTGCGTGACGCCACCGATCTGTTCGCCCGATCGGAATTCGTCAAGCGGGCCTTCGGTGAAGACGTGCAGGAGCACTACACCCATTTCTTCCGTAAGGAGCAGGAGGCGTTTGACAACACCGTCACCGACTGGGAGCGGTGGCGCTACTTCGAGCGGATATGACCCCGCGGTTGGCCGACAAGGTCGCCCTCATCACCGGGGCAGGCTCGGGCATTGGACGGGAGGCGGCGCTCCTGTTTGCTTCCGAGGGCGCCCTGGTCGCCTCGGTGGACCTCAACCACGACGCAGCCAACGAGACCGCGCGGATGGTGATCGACGGAGGAGGCAAATGCATCGCCATCCAGGCCGACGTCTCCACTTCAGCCGACTCGGAATCGATGGTGGCAACGGCCGAGGCGGAGTTCGGCCGGCTCGACGTCATGTTCAACAACGCCGGGATCATGCATTCGGCGGATGACAACGCCATGAACACCGACGAAGCCGTCTGGGACCTGACGATGGCCGTCAACGCCAAGGGTGTCTTCCTCGGCTGCAAACACGGGATCCCGGCGCTTCGCCGTGCCGGGGGCGGCTCGATCATCAACACCGCCTCGTTTGTGGCGGTGTTGGGGGCGGCGACACCCCAGATCGCCTACACCGCCTCCAAAGGGGCGGTCCTCGCCATGACTCGGGAGCTGGCGGTGATCCACGCCCGGGAGAACATCAGAGTCAACGCCCTCTGCCCGGGCCCGCTAAACACCGAGTTGCTGATGAAGTTCTTGGACACCGAGGAGAAAAAGGAGCGCCGGCTCGTTCACATCCCGATGGGCCGCTTCGGAGAGGCGGCGGAGATGGCTCGGGCTGCGCTGTGGCTGGCCTCCGATGAGTCGTCTTTCACCACCGGCGCGACCTTCCTGGTCGACGGTGGGATCACCGCCGCGTACGTGACGCCCCTCTAGGTTCCGGCGGCCGACAGCAGGGCACTTCGAATTGACGGCTCGGACTGGCCGCGGGGGTTACGGAACTCGAAGAGATCGACCGCCTCACCCCCGCGGGTGTCGATCTTGGCCAGGTCGACTTCCAGACCGAGCCCAGCCATCGCTGCGGCCAGGTCATGGAGAAGACCAACCCGGTCCGACGCCCTGACGTCGGCGGTGTTGAGCATGACCTTTACCGACGGTGGGAGGGCTGGGTGGCCCGAGCGGTAGGCCGCTCGCTTCTCGCCCAGGCGGGCCTCCAGATCGATCCGGCCGGCCATGGCCTCCTCGAGGGTCTGGCGAACGCCGGGCCACCGGCCCTGGCCGATCATGTCCGAACCGAGGGCATCCTCTACCCGGAAGGTGTCAAGGGCGAGGCCGTCGGAACGGGTGGCGACCCGCGCTTCGAGCACGTTGAGGTTGTGAAGGGATAACACCCCGGCCACGGTGGCCAGCAACCCGGGACGATCGCGGGCTGCGATGACGAGAGTGGAGACCGGCGCCCCGGCCAGCACCGCCATCTTGATCTGGCCTTCTCCGAGGGGTGGCTCGGCGAGTCGCAGATGCTGGGCCACGAGCTCGGGACCGAAACGCACCAGGTAGCCGGGCGGCATCCCCCCGAGGTGATCGGTCAGCTTGCCAAGAGGCAGGTCGGGGAGGCGTTGCGCCACGGAGTCGACTAGCTCGGCCGGTAGCTGGGACGTCGTCCCCTCGAGCAGCTGCGATACCTTCTCGAACAGACCGCGCAGCAGCAACTCCTTCCAGGCAGTCCACATGTCCGGCCCCGTCGCCCGGGCGTCGGCCACGCTCAACAATGCCAGCACACGGAGCAGATCTTGATTGCCGACGACCGAAGCAACTTCGGCCACCACTGCTGGGTCTTCGATGTCGCGGCGCCCGGCGGTTACCGGGAGCAAGAGGTGGTGGCGGACTGCCGCCGCTACCAGTTCGATAGTGCCATGCCCGAACCCGAGCCGATCGAGGAGTGACCTCGTCAGCGCCGCGCCGACCGATGAATGATCCTGGCCCAGCCCTTTGCCAATGTCGTGAAGGAAGGCGGCGAGGAGTACTTCGTCCAGTCCCCCGAGCGATTCGGCCAGCTCCCCGTACCATCCGGCGCCGTCGGCCAAGGTGACCACCTCGGCCACCGTTGCCCCAAGATGGGCATCGACGGGGTGGCGATGGAAGGGGGCCACCTGGGCCAGGCCGTAAACGTGGGCGATCTCGGGGAGTGCCCTTGTCAACCAACCGGCCCGCCACAACCCGGCCAGCGCCTCCCACCCGGCTGGACCGCCGGCGAGCAGGGCGACCAAACCTGCCCGATCGCCTTCGGTCCAGTCGGAAGGGCCGGAGCGGGCACAGAACTCATGCTCCCAGGGGGAGAGACGCCCGTGCGAGCCGGAAGCCGAGGCCGCCCGGGCCAACGCCAGCGGCGTGGCAGCCGAGGTGCTCCGGCCCCAGCGTGATCTGACGTACCGGACCACTGCCAAGCCGGCATGGGCGATCGGGTCGGTACCTGCGGGGCGGACGCGGGCCCATCTCATCCCGGCGAGGCTGTCGACCAGTCGGGCTGCCCGATACACCTCTGTGGCCAGCTCGACCGGATCTCGTTGAAGCCATTTGCCGACCTGGCCACGAAGCTCGATGGCGTAACGGTCGGCCGCCCGTTTCTGCACCGCATGCAGCGCCTGGCGGGCGGCCAGGAGAGATTGTCGAGCCTCGTGTTCTCCGGGTTGGGGCGACAGCTCGGGTTCCTCTCCGAGCATGGCCGCTCGGCCCCGGTCCCAGTCGAGACGGTGGAGACTGCGGAGCCCCCCGCGCCCAACCTTGAGGTCGAGATCCTGCACCGGGAAGGGTTCCTGGTCCCAGATGGCTCGTTCCTCGGCGGCCAGTCTTTCAGAAAGGCGGACCGGACCGATCAGCCGAGATAGCCCTCCCTCGAGAGCGTCGGGCAGCCCAGGTGGGCCGGCAATCCGGCGCGCCGAAAGGAGATTGCACAGCACCGAGAGGTCGTCCCGGGCCAAGCCGAGGGTGGCCCTGACTGTTCGAGTGGCGTGACCGACTCTCATGCCCGCGTCCCACAGCGGATAGAGGATCGAACGGACGGTGTTGTCGGGAGCCGGGCCATCGTGCAGTACCAACAGGTCGATGTCCGAGTAGAGGCACAGCTCTCCGCGCCCGTAGCCCCCGACTGCGACCAAGGCGACCTCGGGATGATCTCGCGCCAGCGTCTCCAGGCAATGGTCGAGGGTGGCGGTCAAAGAAGCGGCGATCCCGGCCGGCGCCAGATCGCCGGGACCGTGATTTATCAGCCTGTCCCGAAGCTCGAGAAACGGACCAAGCGGCGTCGATGCCGCCGAGGTGATCAGACGGCGTCCGCCCCTCGTTCGCCGGTCCTGATCCGAAGTACCTGCTCGACCGGAACGACGACGATCTTCCCGTCTCCGATGTCGCCCGTGCGCGCCGCCGCTTCGATGGCCGACACGACCCGGTCGGCGTCGTGGTCATCGACCGCCACCTCGATCCGGGTCTTGGGGACGAAATCGACCTTGTACTCCGCTCCCCGGTAGATCTCGGTCTGGCCGGACTGGCGACCGAATCCCCGTATCTCTCCTACCGACATGCCGGTGACCCCGACCTGGCGGAGGGCGTCTTTGACCTCTTCGAGCTTGAACGGCTTGATGAACGCGATGATCAGCTTCATGGCTCCTCCTACTCCGTCAGCACGTAGCCTCGCTCCTCGTGGAGCGAGATGTCGAGGCCCTCGGTTTCCTGATTCTCCTCAACCCGAAGGCCGGTGATGGCCTTGACCAGCCGGGCCAGGAGGTAGGAGGCGATGAAGGTGAATCCGATCACCGCCCCCACCGCCACCACCTGCTTGACGAAAAAACCGCCGCCTCCATAGAGGAGCCCATCGGGCACCAGCTCGTTGACCGAGTTCTGGGCGAAGACTCCGAGCAGGACCGACCCCACGATTCCCCCCGCCAGGTGTACCCCTACCACGTCGAGGGAGTCGTCGTAGCCGAAGCGGAACTTTAGGGAGACTGCCCAGAAGCAGACGAATCCGGCTATGAGGCCGATGGCGAGGGCCGACATCGGCGAGACGAACCCGGCGCCGGGGGTGATCGCCACCAGGCCGGCTACCGCTCCCGAGGCGGCTCCCAAAGTGGTGGGCTTACCGTTCTTGAGCCACTCGGCAACTACCCAGCCGAGGGCGGCGACCGCCGCCGCGATCTGGGTGGTGGCGAAGGCGTTGATGGCGATCCCGTCGGCGGCGAGGGCGGAACCGGCGTTGAACCCGAACCACCCGAACCAGAGAATCCCGGTTCCGATCAGGGTGAGGGGGAGGGAGTGGGGCCGAATGGCTTCCACTCCGAAACCCTTGCGGGGCCCGAGGGCGAAGACCAGCGCAAGAGCGGCGATGCCGGCGTTGATATGAACCACCAATCCCCCGGCGAAGTCCCGCACTCCCCAGGCGAAGAGGAGCCCATCGGCGGCGAATCCCCAGTGGGCGACGATCGGGTAGACGATCAGCGCCCAGAGGGTGGTGAACAGCACCCAGGCAGAGAACTTCATCCGCTCGGCCACCGCCCCCGAGATGAGGGCGGGGGTGATGATGGCGAACATCATCTGAAACAACATGAAGAGGAGGGCGTCACCCTCTACTCCTTGCAAGCCGAGGAATTCGAAGCCTCCGATGAGGCCACCCCGAAGGTCGGCCCCGAAAGCCATGGTGTAGCCGATCACGGTCCAGATCACCGTCACGATCGAAATGGTGAAGAAGTTCTTCATCAACATGTTGAGGACGTTCTTCGACCTGACCATGCCGCCGTAGAACAAGGCCAGGCCCGGAGTCATGAACAGCACCAGAGCTGAGCTGACCAATAGCCAGGCGATGGTCCCTTCGCTCACTCGCCTCCTCCTTGTCGGTTGCGTGGGCGGGACGCTGCATGAGGCGTGTTACGGCGGCGTTTCTGGTCGGTTACGTCTTTTATCACCGTCTTTGACGCTTGGCTTGGTCGCACTCCCCTCCACGGTTCTCGCGGGGAGACAAAAATGTGGTCATGACCACCACCACGCTCATCAACCCGGCCACCAACGCCTCGCTCGCCGAGATACCGCGCCTAGAGCCGGCGGAGGTCGACCGGGCGGTCACGTTGGCTCATCGGGCCTACCAGGAAGGGGTGTGGCGGACGGCCACAGTGCGGGAGCGGCGGGATGTCCTCCGGAGGATCGCCGATCTGGTCCGCCGCGATCATGAACGGCTCGCCGGCCTCGAGTCGACCAATACGGGCAAGCCCATCACCGTTGCCCGGTCCGAAATCGGGGCGGTGGCCGCCACCTTTGACTTCTACGCAGGGGCGGTCGACAAGTTCTCCGGCGAGACCAT
>JBQTHI010000158.1:0-4089 GCA_052390035.1 Actinomycetota bacterium
TGGCAGGGGTCCCTCACTCTCCTCCCGACCCGCAGTTCGCTGACGTCAAACCGTGGCCGCTTGCCTTCGGGTTTGAGGAGATGGTCGACAACACCGGGTTCGGATGGCGTTGCGCCACCTTCAGCGGTCAAGAGGCGGTGGCTCTCCTTCTCGCCTTCGCGCAGGCCAACCAGGCGACCACCTGGGACGAAGCCGGCACCACCTACTCGATTGCAGTGCGGCCGCTCTTCCCGGGGGAAGGGGCCTGCGCCCCCTTGCTCGGGTAGAAGAGAGGGTTAGGCCCGGGCCTTGACCCGGCGGTAGATCAGCAACGCCACGATGGCGCCCACGATGGAGAGGATCAGGCCGGAGGTATCAAATTCGGCCAGGCTCTTGCTGGTGAAGAGCACCGAGATGAGGCCGCCGACAAAGCTCCCGACGATTCCGAGCAGGATGGTCGGCAGGATGCCCATGGCGTCCTTACCTGGTACGACCGCTCGGGCGATTAGCCCGGCCACCAGGCCAACCACGATGAAGATGACGATTCCCATGACCCTCCCTCTGTTGGTTTTGGGAACGGCGCAGGCTAACCACATTGGCCCGGCCGTGCCATCAAACCCGGGCCATCGCTCGTGCCAGGGCTTCCAGACCCTCCTCCACGATTTCGTCGGTGGCGGTGAGCGGCACCATCACCCGCAGCACGTTGCCATGAACACCGCACGAGAGCAGCAGCAGTCCCTCCTCCAGGGCGGCATTGGTTATGGCCTTGGTGCGCTCGGGATCTGGCTGGCGGCTTTCGGGGTCGGTCACCATCTCCACCCCCACCATCGCCCCCAGGCCGCGCACTTCACCGATCCGGGGATCGCCTTCGACCCACCCCTCGATCGTTTTCTTGACGTGACCACCGATCGACTCTGCCCGGTCGAGGAGCCCCTCCTCCTCGATCACCTCGATCACCGCCAGGGCAGCGGCGCAACTGACCGGTGATGCGCCGTAGGTTCCACCCAGGCCACCGGGCCCGGGAGCATCCATGATCTCGGCCTTGCCGGTCACGGCGGAGAGTGGGAAACCCCCGGCGAGAGACTTGGCGATCGTGATCAGGTCGGGCACGACTCCGGAATGTTCGACCGCGAACCAACGACCGGTGCGCCCGAAGCCGGTCTGGATCTCGTCGGCGATCATCACGATCCCGTGGCGATCGCAGAGCTGGCGCAGAGCGACCAGAAACTCCGGCGGCGCCGGCACGTACCCACCCTCTCCCAAAACCGGCTCGACGATGATCGACCCTATCCGCTCCGCTTCGACGTCTACCTTGAAGATGTGCTCGACGCCGGCGATGGCGGCCTCGACGGTCACCCCTCGATAGGGGTGCGGGTAGGGAGCGTGATAGACCTCCGCCGGGTAGGGTCCAAACCCGGCCTTGTAGGGGGTCACCTTCCCGGTCAGGGCGAGCGCCATCAGCGTGCGGCCGTGAAAGGCGCCGGAGAACGCCACCACACCCGGCCGGCCGGTAAAGACGCGGGCGATTTTGACGGCGTTCTCCACGGCTTCCGCACCAGAGTTGAAGAAGGCGGTCTTTTTCTGATGTTCCCCTGGTGCAAGGCGGTTGAGCCGTTCGGCCAGGTCCACCGCCTGCTCATAGGGCGTGACCATGAAGCAGGTGTGGCTAAAACGGTCGAGTTGGCCGCGTACCGCGGCCTGCACCCGCGGATGGATGTGGCCGGTGTTGAGGACGGCTATCCCCCCGACGAAGTCGACGAAGCGCCGACCCTCCACGTCCCAGACTTCGGCGTTCTGAGCCCGCTCGATGTAAACCGGGAAAGTGACAGAAATTCCGCGGGGAATGGCGGCAAGGCGACGGCGATGAAGTTCGGCATTCGACAAGTTGAGCTCCGCTCGGTTGGTGTCGGGCGGACGCTATCCGCTTCGGGAGAGGCCTGCGGCTCGCCGATCGAGCCACCGTGCCGTCAAACCCCCTGATCACGTTTTTGAAACCCGGGCACGCTCGATGAGGAACATCTCGTTGTTCCACCAGATCCGACCGTGGCGTTGCATCACCGATCTGGTGGCGTTGAGATAGGTTCCGGCGGCAGTGGCCGCGGCGAGGCGGGAGTCGTCGATCTGAGCGACATAAGTGGCGGCGTTCCAGGCGGCCACCACCGATGAGGTGCCGATATGTTCGGCCTCGTCCGAGGGCATGGTGTGCAGGTGAAATCGGAAGATCGACTCGTCATCTTCGAGCGAGGGGAAGCACAGATCCGACTCGGCGGCCAGCTGGCGGCGGGCTTCGGCGAGGATCTGCGAACGTTGGTAGGGAAACGGCTGTTCGCCCGGCCAGACCGCCTGGATGATCTCGAGACCGGGGTCGTCGCCTCGTCCCTGCACGGCGATCAGCCGGCCGCCGGGGGAAAGCGCCCTTGCCATGGGGGCCAGCACCATGTTCACCTTGCGTTCGACCGGCGTGCGGGCCCGATATGCCTGGGAGGCGATCATCAGGTCGTAAGGGCCCAATGTGCCCGGCCTTGGAATCAGCGGATCCAGGACAAACCGGTGATCGGACCGATAGAGGATGAGCACCGCCGGATGCACGTAGAGTGGGTTGCCGGTCACCCGGCTGGTGGTGACCTGCCAGTCGTCGGCGAGCGTCGGATAAAGCGATTCGATCTGAGCGGTGAAGTCGTGGGTGGTCGATCCGGTGAGCGCCACCTCCCGCCAGCGAGTACCCGTACCGGCGACCAACCTGGCGGCCTCCCGGAAATGAAGGTTGGTTACGACGAAGACCATCTCCGGATGTTCGAGGAAGCGATCGGGAAGCCGGGCCAGACCTTGACGTACGTCTTCGATCGAGATCTCTTTCGCCACAATCAGCCACGGGATGAAAGGCAGCCGATCGTGGAGATGTCGCATCAAGTTGGTGATTAGCGAGCCGTCGCCCATCCCGGCGTCGAACACCCGTAGCCCCGGTTGACCTACCTCAATGGCCGCTGCCTGGCTGGCGATCCGGTCCGCCACCACCGATTTCTCGTCCGTTGCATTGACAAACATGGTGTAGGCGGCTCGGGTGTCGAAGAAACGGCCGGCTTCTGATGCCACTCCGTGCAGTATGCCGGGCGTCTGTGAAGGTTTTCGCACCGTCCCGGTGGGTTTCTATGCACAGGCCTCTTCGCCACTCACCTCCGTGCAGGTTTTCGAACCGCTTTGGTGGGTTTTCCTTCACAGACGGGGCTCAAGCCAGCGGCACCACCTGAAACCCATCGCCGCCGACCGTGACCAGCAGCGAGGTGCCATCGGCGCGGTCTACCGCGGCGACGATCTCCTCAGCCTGCAGGTCGTCTACCAAGCCGACCCCGTCGGAGCGCTTCAGGAAGCGCATCTTCTCGATCATCTGAGGAAGCGGGCCGGGATCGCTGGCAACGATGGTGACGGTCCTGGTGCCCCGGCTCACCACCCCGGCCACGGCCTCTCCGGCGGCGGGATGGGTCGCCTGGCGGCGTAGGCCGACCAGGTGCCAGCACAACACCCCGGCCACGGCCACGATCGGAATTCCAATGCTCAGACCTTCGCTCATCTGGGACGTCTCGCCGGCGATGGCCGCCCGGAGGAGGACGAACAAGACGCCGATCAGGGCGCCGACCCCGGTAATCGCCGCACCGAAAAGCAAGACAATGGTCACGGTCCGGCGAGCCGGCGACGCCACCTCGGCCGGCTCGCCGCTCAGTTGGAGGCCGCGACCCCAGAAGCGGATGACCACCGCCGCCGAAACGACCAGTGCGACCACAGCCGCGGTAACCACTTCACCGCTTTCGCCATCGATGACCGCCGATCCGGTCAGATTGTCGATAGCGATCGCGGCGAGGGTGACGATGGCCGAGGCCGAGCTGACCAGACCGGCCCCTCCGAATATGTATTCGAGGATCCGCACCTTCTCGGTCCTTGCCGCTCCTAGCACTACCCGGTGATGCCAGTAGGTCAAGCCGCCGAGAACGAAGGTGGTCAGCCAACCCGGCACATCCGAGAGCTCGGCGCCGATGCCGAAGAGCGCCCGGGCCAGCTGATAAACGATGGCTCCCAACGCGACTACGCCGGCGAACCAACCGATCCCCGCCACCA
>JBQTHI010000159.1:0-10900 GCA_052390035.1 Actinomycetota bacterium
CGGTCTTGACCGTCCGGGACAAGAATCTGGGACCGGGGTCGCGCCTCCCGATCGGATCCGGCCAGATCGTGTCGGTGTCATGGCCGGCGGCGGCGACCAACCTGATCTGGGATCCCACTTCTGGGGCGAAGAAGTGACAGTAGTGGATCATCTCCCCGCGCCACAAGGGTTGCAGCGCATCATTCGGATTGGTCGCAGTCAGTATCCGCTGGTCCTGCCCAACGTACGAGATCCCCGCCTGCATCTGGCGGCGGTCATCATCACTATTCACATCTTGGGGCAGACGGATTTGGGCTTCCGCGTCTCAGTGCCGCAGATTCTTTCCGCCATCGTTACATGCGCCCTTCTGGAGGTGGTGAGGACCTTCATTAGCATCCGCCAGGTCGTGTGGCCGGCGAGCGCCTTGCTTACGGGTAGCGGCGTGGCGCTAATACTCCGCATCGTCGGCGCCGAACGAGGCAATCATTGGGCATGGGATGGCTGGTATCTATTTGCCCTGGTAGCGGGCTTATCCCTCCTTTCCAAATACGTCATTCGATACCACGGCGCTCATCTCTTCAACCCATCCAACCTGGGACTGGTGGTTGCCTTTCTGTGGTTAGGAAGCTCCGTCATCGAGCCGCTCGATTTCTGGTGGGCTCCCATCAGCCCGGGTATGGCCTTTGCCTATCTCATCATCTTGATCGGGGGCCTCCTGATCACGGCCCGGCTGCGCCTGCTGACGTTGGTGACAACTTTCTGGGTGACGTTGGCTGCAGGACTCGGCGTTTTGGCGGGTTTCGGGCATTGCATCGTGGCGGCATGGGCCCTTCAACCGGTCTGTGGGGCCGATTTCTGGTGGGTGGTGGTCACCTCTCCTGAACTCTTGATTTTCCTCTTCTTCATGATCACCGACCCCAAGACCATTCCTCGTGGTGGTGCGGCGCGTATGGTTTTCGGAGTCGCCCTCGGACTGACGTGCACGTTGTTGATAGCTCCCCAACGGACCGAGTTCGGAGCGAAGGTGGGGCTACTCGCCGGATTGGTGCTCCTTACTCCTTTCCGATTTGCGTTCGACAGGTGGATCACCTTGCCGTCCGCAAATGAGCTGCTCAAGGCAATGGCCATTGCGCCGGCGAGACGGATGTTCTCCCGCCCGTTCCTCCGAGGCGCCGCCGCCGGGTCATCCCTCGTGCTAGTGGTCACAGCCATAGTGGCAGCCGGCTTCCCGGCACGTGGCGCTCCAATCTCAACCACAGAGACCCCGGTCGACGTGGGTGTGCAGATCGACCCCGCCCTTCTGCCCTTTGTCTCGGTGAGCGCCGAGGCGGCGGCCCTCAACACCGACGCCGCCGCCGACCCGCAGCGGCTTGCGGTGGACCTGGCCGAGGCTCTCATCATCGAGGGACAGGCCCTGGCAACGGGCGACACGAGCTTGTTGCGGGGGGTAACCGAAGGTGAGCGACTGGTGACGATGGAGAGAAACGTCCAGGTCGCCGCAACTCTTGGTCGTTTCGTCGTTCCTCAATACCTGTTCGACTCTCTGCACCTCGATGTCTTCTATGCCAACGGCCCGCAGGGAGGCGCCAGCCTGGCGTTAGCCGCCCGCGGCAAAAGGATCGACGTTGAGTACGACTCGTCCGGCAGGGAACTGGGCCGGGCCGAGGAGGCGTTTGTGTCGGTGTTCGTCCTCAGCCCGGGGAATGGCGATCGTTGGTTAGTCGCGGCCGAGATCAGTGGTGCCTGAATCGGACTGGAGGTTGGCCCGGACGAGTCGGCCGGTTGCGGCTAGGCCATGGTCATCACAAGATCAGGACTGAGCAGGAACGGTGGGAGATAGGCCGGGATGTTGGAGAGGGGCAGTACGTCTGGATGGAGGTCGATTCCGATCGCGTCCCGCATAAAAGCGCGACGGGCCTGGATCCGGTGCCAGGCGTCCGGGTATGCCGAAGCGAACCGGAAACGCAGGTCCTCATCGGCCAGAGCGATTCCATCCTCGATGTTGGTAGTGAAGTAGTCGGTCCCGGTGGCGGGGATGATGTCCACCTGCATCGCCATCCCCGAACGAAGCTCGGTTTTCGATCCGGGAGACACCGGCGAGTTCACCCACTCGTCGAGATGAAGCTGGTGACCGGGGTTAAGAAAGATCCCAAAGAACGGATCGCCGAGGCGCCGGTCAATGATCTCTTGCAGGGCGGCACCCGTTTGGCCAACGTGGAGAGCCCGATACCACTCCGCTACCGCCTCGAAGTATGGTCCGACCAGCCGGTCGACATAGTCGCTGATGCCGTGGGGTAGATCGGCGGCTTCCCGAACGACGAATCCGGCCCGGCAGTTAAGAGCGCCCCAAATGCCGAAGGCCACGGTGAAACGGTCCCCGTACCCGATGGGCCGATCGGTGGGGCTGAGCAGCCCCAGCGTCGCCCTGTCGCCTGCGGTGAGCATCAGGTGACAGGAGAGGGGCATGCCGTTCCACTCCAGCAGTCGAACGGCCTCCTGCTCTGTCATACCCTCTCGTAGTTGGAAGATCAGTCGCCGCACTCCCCCCGAGGTATGACAGGCCGCATATTCGAAGAGGGCGAGCTGCTCTGGTTCGTTGATGACCCGCAGCCCTTCGGCCGGGTCGATGAAGAGGTCGGTGGCGTTTTCCACCACGCCGGTTGTTCCGGTGAGAGCTCGGAGGATGTCGACAATGTACGTCGGGATGTCAATCGTCTCCGGAGAAGCGAAGGTCTTCCAACCGATCACTCCAACGCGGCTTCCGGTCGAGATGCCCTCATCGCCAAGAATGACGGCAAGGGGTTGGGAACGATCGCGGGGCTGGCTGGGAAGGCTGAAGTCCTGGAACCGGTGTCGCCGCATCGCCAGTGGGGCAGCCTCGGCCATTCCCCAGCACTCGTTCCCCACCAGGATGGCGGGATCACCGTCCATCCCGACGACCAAGAGGGCTTCCTCGAAGCGGGGATCGAACCCGGTCAGATAGGACAGGTTGGCGCTGTGCTCGCGATCGGCGTAAACAACCAGCACGTCGTAGCCTCGCTCGGCCACGAGGGTGCGTAACTGCCACAACCGTTTCCGGTAGAGGTCAGGCATGATCTCCGGCATCCGCCGTGGCATGCCGAAGTCGGGAAGAGCAACCTTGGTCAAGCCCGCGCTAGCCACTCAGACTCCTTATGGTCATCATTGGTCTTCTCCCATTGGCCGCCAGACCAGTGGATTGGTTACATCTCGGCGAACGATCAGGAACCCGTTTGATCGTGAGTTCATCCAGGGCCCCGTCTCACCGTCCGGCCACTGCACCCTGATCTCCAGCGTGTCGACGTCGCCGAGTCCAAAGTGCAGCCATCCCAGCTGGCCGCCAGCGTGGCCCCCGCCGACCGTCACCTCGCGTCGCAGGGTCCGCCGGCCGACCCGCACCTCCACCCAGGCCCCGACCGCGTTGCGATTGGGTGCCGGTTGCTCAAGCCTGACCGCGACCCAATCGCCCATTGGGATTGGTGAGGTCGGTTGACCCCAACCGACATTCCTCCATGCCTTGACCGGTTGTCGTCGAGCCACGACCACCAGGTCGAGCATGCCGTCGAGGTTGAGGTCGGTCAGCGCCGCTCCTCGACTGGTGGCGAAGTTGACAATGCCAGCCTCCACCGCCGACTCCGTGAAAATGCCGTCGGGGTTTCCCAACAGGAGGTTGTTCGGATCACGAGCGGCGTAGTCGGTCATGGCCTCGACGTTTCCCTTCGAGATGAAGAGATCGATGAAGCTGTCATTGTTGACGTCATCGAATTGGGGATGCCAAGCAGTGGAGGGCCGCTCGACGTCACCGGTATACGGCCGGTGAGCCGTGGCCCCGAGGCGGAAGGCGATGTCTTCATATGTGGGAGAAGAGGTTCCTGAAGTCAGGGTCTGGAGCTTGTTGTCGCTCTGGCTTGTGAGAAAGACCTCGGGCTTTCCATCTCCGGTCAGGTCGTAGCTGGCGATGCCCATGCCCCAGATCTGCATCGACTGCCAGCCATCTGCGTGGGTGTACAGCCGCGCCTGTTGACCATGTTCGACTCGCCACAGTTGCTCTTCGCCGTCGCGGTAATAATGGCGATCGTTGGTCACGCGCAGATCGCGGCGGCCGGATCGATCCCAGTCGCTGAAGAGGATCGAGAGCGTGCACCAACCGGGGGAGAGGACGTCAGGAAGTCCATATTCCGTACCCCTTGGTCGTAAGAGGTGCTGATCGGAGCAGCCTCCGGTCTGGTTGCCGCTTTCGTCAACCGCCAGGTAGTTTCCGAACGCCAGGGTCGGCATCCTCTCTCCATGCTCCCAGGTGGCGCTGAAGGCGACTGTCCAATCTCTGCCGCCGTCGACACTCCACAGTTCATTGGCCCGTTCGAAGCGACAGTCTCCGAGGCCGCGAAGCAACACGTTCTCCCCGAGCCGCAGCGCGGCCAGGTCGACGAGACCGTCGCTATCGATGTCGAGTGGGTAGGCAGCGGTCACCTCGGTTAGCTCGGTGGTCTGGGAGTGCACCTGTTCGAATTGGAGGCTGCCGCCGATGGGGCTTTTATTGCGATAAAGGCCGCTCGGGTTTATGCCCCCTGCTAGGAACAAGTCCGGTTTTAGATCGGTGTCGCAGTCGAATGCCGCCACACCGCCTCCGACGAAAAAGTGGAATTCGCCGTTGTATACGTGATCAATGCCGGCGGAGGACGTCTCTTCCACGAACCGCGGGGGGTCATAGGCAATATCGGGAACAGGTCCGCCGATCGCCCTTGACACTGCCACCACTATCCCAAGGGACACCGCAGCACCAACAATCCCACCTGCGGCAAAGGGGAGAATCACCGCGGGCCGGCGCCTATTTGTTGTCATTCTCGGTTGCCCCCGGTCACGGGATCGGTGAAGAATGAGCCGATGGCGTGTGTATACGCGGGCTGAGATGACCCTCGATCCAGTTGCCTGGGGCATTCTCGGGGTGGCCAACATCGCCACAATGAAGGTCATTCCCGCCATGCAGAAGTCGGAGTTGAGTCACGTCGCCGCGATCGCCTCCCGCTCGGGGGAGAAGGCGGTGGCGGCGGCCCGGCGGCTCGGCATCATTCGGGCGTATGGCTCTTACGAGCGTTTGCTCGACGATCCTGACATCGAGGCGATCTATATCCCGCTGCCCAATCATCTTCACGCCGAGTGGACGCTGGCCGCCATCACCGCCGGCAAACACGTTCTCTGCGAGAAGCCGCTGGCGCTGAGCAGTGCCCAGGCCCGGGAGATGATCGACGGTGCCAACCGGGCGGGAGTGAAGCTGATGGAGGCCTTCATGTATCGCCTCCACCCGATGTGGGTCGAAGTACGACGGATGGTCCGCGATGGGGTGATTGGGGAGCTTCTCGCCATTCAATCCTTCTTCTCTTACCGCAATGTCGATGGGAGCAACATCCGCAACGTGTCCGCCTTCGGGGGCGGTGCTCTGTACGACGTAGGCTGCTATCCGGTCAACGTAGCCCGCATGCTGTTCGAAACCGAACCCTCCGGCGTCAAAGCCGCCATCCGACGAGATCCGTCTTTCGGCACCGACGCAGTCACATCGGTCCTCCTCGATTTCGATGGGAGGCACGCCACTTTCACGTGCTCCACCCAGCTCGAGGACGATCAGCGCGTGCACATCCAGGGCACCAAGGGCCGGTTGACGATCGAGATCCCATACAACATCCCTCCCGACCTGCCGACCCGAATCCTCCACTTCTCCGGCGGCGACCCCCCCGCCAACCCCGGGTTGGTGATTCATGAGACAGCGGTCGCCGATCAGTACACGGTCCAGGCCGATGCCTTCTCCCAGGCGATACGCCTGCACAGGCCGGTCCCCACGCCACCCGAGGATGCCGTGGCCAACCTGGAAGTGCTGGAGCGGATCTTCGCCGAGGCCGCCGGCTAGCCCGGCATCGGTCCGAGGGGATCCAGCCGACAACCTCACGGACCCTTCTTAAACCCCTGCCCGAATAATCCGGCCGCCGTTGCGAGCCGGGTCCGCAATAACACCGGCAAGCGCAAGTTCTGCCGCACCGACCAGGACCGCATCAGTGCCGAGGCCGCTGGCGCTGATCCTGACCAGGTCGCGGGCTGCTTGCAGGGCGACCTCTCGTGCCGCCTCCTCGAGGGCTCCTTGGAGGAACGCGGCCAACGTGTGGTAAAAGCCGCCAAGAACGACGAGCTCGGGGTTGAACAGGTTGATCAGGTTGCCGATACCCAGGCCCAACCAGCGACCGATCTCGGCGAGGGCAAGGAGGGTTCGCGCATCACCCGCCTCGGCCCTGGCGAGGACGGTGTCGAGCACATTCAGCCCAGCCACCGTCGTCGGTATGCCGGTGTGACGTATCAGTGCAGCCTCTCCGGCCTCCGTCTCCCAACAACCAACCGAGCCACAACGGCACCGATGGCCCTTCGGATTTATCAGGGTGTGACCAGCCTCTCCGGCATACCCGGCTGATCCCAGCATCGGCGTCCCGTCCTGAATTATTCCCGCCCCAATTCCAGCCTCGCCCGAGATGTAAATCAGATGTCCGGTCCCTACGCCGATACCCCTCCGATGCTCAGCCAAGGCACCCAGGTCCGCGTCGTTGGCAACCAGCACGGGTTCTACGGTTGCGAGCTCCGCCGCGAGCATCGCGCCGAGCGGTACATTCCGCCATCCGAGGTTCGGTGCAAGGTGAACGAATCCGTCAGATCGCCGGGTTATACCCACGACACCGACCCCTACACCGGCGAGTGCGTGTGGCGCAGGAAGCGAGGCGAGGAGCGGCTCGGCCAGCTTGACGACGTCCTTGACGGTCTCCTGAGGTGAGAATCGTCCTCTGGGCCGAGCTATGCGGATCTCGTTGAAGACGTGGCCGCCTAACCCGACTGCGGCTACGGCGATCGAGTCGACTGAGAGTTCGACGGCGAGCACGACCGCCCCTTGCGGTCTCGGCTTTACGAGCGGTGAAGGCCGCCCCGGCCCCGCCGATGCCAAGCCCGGCTCCTCTTCGACCAGGGACAAGGCCACGAGCTCACCGATCAGATCGGCGACGGTGGATCGGTTGAGACCCGTGGCGGCGGTAAGTTTGGAACGACTCAGTGGCCCCGTCAGGTGAACGTTTTCCAAGATCGTTGCCAAGTTGTGGCGGCGGAGCTCTTCGCCTGTTACACCGCGGCTCTGCCTGTTCGAGTCATGATGGAGTTCAGATCGGCTCAACTAAACGGCTCCCTACCGATTTGTGGGGAAGGCCACTATATAGTTCGGCCAGTGACGGATAGTCCACATTCGATGGACCCAGCGTACGCACCTGAGGTAGCGACTCAACGTCGCGACTGAACTCAACCACGGCCGAGTCGTGCGGTGCTGCCTATTTGTTGCGGCATCCAACAAGCCATAGTTATGCTCGCTCGGGCATACGTGCCAACGGCACGATTAGTTTGGGCAAATTGGTCCAGGTTGGACCGCTGGCTGTAAAGGAAGGAATAGATGAAGAGACGTCCAATGGCGTTCTTGGCTCTTATCGCGCTGCTGATCGCCGCCTGTGGAGGCGGCGAAGCCGCGACCACAACGGGAGCGGCCACGACCCCAGAGACAACCCAAGCAACCGAGACCACCGCAGCACCCGAAACCACCGCGGCGCCCGATGAGTTAATCGTCGGTGTTTCGTGGAACAACTACAACGAAGAGCGGTGGGCAAAGTCGGACGAGCCCAACATCAAGGCCGCCCTCGAGGAGGCGGGCGCCACTTACATATCCACGGATGCCGGATCCTCCGCCGAGCAACAACTCGCCGATGTCGAGAACCTGATCGCTCAGGGAGCCGGCGTCCTCATCATCCTTGCCCAGGATGGTACGGCGATTCTGCCGGCGGTGGCTAGCGCTCTCGAACAAGGAATACCAGTCATAGCCTATGACCGTTTGATAGAAGACCCGGGAGTCCTCTACATCACATTCGACAATGTCGGAGTGGGTCGGCTTCAGGCCGAGGTGATCTTCGGCCTGGTACCAGAAGGCAACTACGCCATCATCAAAGGCAACCAGGCCGACGCCAACGCCGACTTCCTGCGGGCTGGGTACGAAGAGGTGATCGGCTCCGCGGCAGCTTCGGGTGCGATCAACATCGTCTGTGAGACGTACACCGACAACTGGCTTCCTGATGTCGCCCAGACCAACATGGAGCAGTGCCTCACCCAAGCGGACAACGCCATCGACGCCGTCCTCTCTGAGAACGATGGGATGGCGGGTGGGGTGGTTGCGGCCTTGGAGGCGCAGGGATTGGCCGGAATCGTGCCGGTTTCCGGCCAAGACGGTGACCTCGCCGCTCTTAACCGGGTCGCGCTCGGCACCCAAGCGGTCTCCGTGTGGAAGGACGCCCGCCAATTAGGTCGGGCCGCCGGGGAAGCTGCGGTGCAGTTGGCTCAGGGCATGGCCTTGGCCGACGTCGCCGGAGTTGTCCAGTTTGATTCCCCCGGCGGGAACTCGCTGACGTCCATACTCCTCATACCGCTCGCGGTCACTCAGGACAACCTTGATGCAGTAGTTGACGCCGACTGGATCACGGTCGAGGAACTGTGCCAGGGCGTCACAGCCGGGACTGTGGAAGTGTGTGGGTAACTGCGCCGTAGTACAAAATAGCGCCGCGCCCCCCCCGGGGGGCGCGGCTCGACGATTGGAAGCCTTCGAGGAGGGACTCGTGACCGAGGTTGCTACCGATGCACCCGAAGTGTCGACGGAGCGCGAGAAACGCACCGTAGCCTCCGTGCTTCGTGCCCTCGAGATCGACACCCGCCTGTTGGGCATGGTGGTCTCGCTGTTGGTCATCTGGATAGGTTTTCACATCATGTCGAGGGGCACCTTCTTGACCCCCCGCAACCTATGGAACCTATCGGTCCAAACCGCCACGGTGGCGATTATGGCGACCGGGATGGTACTGATAATCGTCACGAGGAACATTGACCTATCGGTCGGGTCGATGTTGGGTGTGGTGGGGATGGCGATGGCCCTTGTTCAGGCCGAGTTCCTGCCCGGTCTGCTCGGATTCGACCATCCGGCGACCTGGATAATCACGCTCGCCATCGGCCTCCTATTAGGAGGGATGATCGGCGCCTTTCAGGGATTCATCATCGCCTATGTCGGGGTCCCGTCGTTCATCGTGACGTTGGGCGGGCTGCTGGTTTGGCGGGGGGCCGCCTGGGCTCTGGCCAGCGGGCGGACCATCGCTCCCATGGATTCTGTTTTCCAACTCCTCGGCGGAGGATCCCGTGGGCGGATTGGCGGGCCGGCCAGCTGGCTGGTCGCCGTGGTCGCCTGCGTGGGTATTGTGGGACTCCTTGCCGTCGGTCGTCGCCAGAGGCGGAAGTTCGGGTTTCGACTTCGCCCGATATGGGCCGAATCGGTTCTAGGGATCGTTGGCTGTGTGGCCGTGCTGGGGGCGGTCGCGGTGATCAACAGCTACCCAATGCCGGAGCTACTCGCCCGTGAATACGCAGAGCGCAATAGGATCGCCTGGCCCGAGGGCGGCTTGATCATCCCTCTGGGTATCGCCAACCCGGTATTGATTGCAATTGGGGTGGCGCTCGTTATGACATACGTGGCTACCCGCCGGAGGTTCGGGCGGTATGTGTTCGCCATAGGCGGCAACCCCGAAGCGGCCGCTCTCGGTGGGATCAAGACCCGGCTGGCGATCCTGAAGGCCTTCACTCTGATGGGGATCCTCGTCGCTGTCGGCGCAGCCGTGCAGACCGCCCGGCTCAACGCTGCGACCAGCGGCCTCGGACAGCTTGCCGAGCTGTATGTGATCGCGGCGGCCGTAATCGGCGGCACCTCTCTGGCCGGAGGGGCTGGGACCATTTCCGGAGCGGTCTTGGGGGCGCTGGTAATGCAGTCGCTCCAATCGGGGATGGTCTTGATGGGGGTAGACGCTCCGTTGCAGGACATCGTCGTCGGCATTGTGTTGGTGATCGCCGTGGCCATCGACACTATTTACCGAAAGCGAGTGACGAGATGACCCCAACAGGTCCCCTGGTCGAGATGAAGAACATCAGGGTGGCCTTCGGAGGCGTGCATGCTGTCGACGGCGTCAGCGTCGATCTCTACGCGGGCGAGGTGGTGGCGCTGGTCGGAGGCAATGGAGCCGGAAAGTCGACGTTGATCAAGACCTTGTCGGGGGCGCACCCGGCCGACTCGGGCGAGATCTGGATGGATGGGAAATCGGTGACGATCGCCACGCCGATCGACGCCAAGGCGCTAGGGATTGAGACGATATATCAGACCCTGGCCCTCGCCGACAACATCGATGCGCCAGGCAACGTGTTTCTCGGCAGGGAGCTGAGGAATCGCTGGGGCTCACTCGACGACTCGTCCATGGAAGACGCCACTCGCAAGGTTATGGCTCGGCTCAACCCCAAGTTCGTAAACTTCAAGAAGGCGGTGGGTTGGCTGTCCGGTGGTCAGCGTCAGTCGGTGGCCATCGGTCGGGCCGTCCACTTCAATGCCAGGGTCCTGATTATGGATGAGCCCACCGCTGCCCTCGGACCGGCGGAAACCGCCCAGGTGGCGTTGTTGGTCAGACAGCTCAAGGAGGAGGGCCTGGGCATCTTCCTAATCAGCCACGACATCCATGACGTCTTCGACTTGGCCGATCGGATCAGTGTCATGCTGACTGGAAGGCTCGTAGGAACCGTCAGGAAGTCCGACGTGACCATGGATGAAGTCCTGGCGATGATCATCATCGGGAAGCTGCCCGCCGAGGTGACCCAAGCCGAGCTGGCCGAGTTGCACGGTTGAGGCAACACCGACCCATCTGCTGGTCGACTACGCCTATGGGCACGTCGTTCCGGAGTACTTTTCGGTGGTCGAGGATGCGAACCTGATCACCGCCCTGTCTCTCGATGACCCTTCAATTCTTGACCGGACCAACTT
>JBQTHI010000160.1:0-7422 GCA_052390035.1 Actinomycetota bacterium
CGCCGTCGATTGACCGGCTCTGGCTCCACCGGTCTCGAGATAGTTCTCCAAGGCGGCGGCGACGACAGAGGTGAGCGATGGTCTGGCCGGTTGGGTCATACGGAAGCGCTCGACCTTCTCATCGAGACCGTCGGCGAGGGTGATGGTCGCTCGACGCATCTTTCTATGCTAACACCACTTGGTGAAACTGGTGCGCAGGATGCCATCCCAGACCGTTGAATTCCGATGAGCCGCAATGCTTGCCTCAGCCCGCGAGGTTACGTTCCGCGGGACGGCGTTACACGGCGATCCGACGACGTCCGCCTTCCCGACGACAGAGCCAGCGTGAAGATCCGCCCGGGGACCCCAAGGGGTGGAGCGATCCCGAGGTTGAGCGCCAGGGACTGTTGGTGGGAGGCGTGAAGCTTCCGCTGGCGGTGGCGGAGCTGGGGTTGATCGATGAGTCCGAGTTCGTGGTACGGCCCAGGCTGGTCGGCCACGGCCGACGTTGTTCACGGTTCTATCGAAGCGTGTCGACTTGAGGCTCGCGAGCCGGCTGCTACAAGCAAGACATCGTCTCGCGGTTGGTGAGCGCTGCGAGCGTCAGCACCCTCGGCCGCTGTGTTCCCCGCTCTCGCTGGCGCAATTCCTGGCATCCCGGGAAGCGTCGGATAGTTCGCGTCATCAACGCGATAAACGACAACGACAACAACGCGACGCGCCCACCGTTCTGGCAGCTGCTCGCCGTGATGCTGGCAACCGTGCTCGGTGGACGCTGCCAAACATGCCAGGCCGAATCGGTTTGACCGTGGCGGCTCGCGGGTGAGTTCTACTTTGGCTAGTCGAAGCGGATCGACTGAACGATATATTCGATCTCCGCCAGGACGTCCGGCCCCGCGTCGGCCTTGGTTTCGCTTGCGATGACGAGAAGAGTCCCATCGACGTCGACAAACCACACTTTGATGGCGTCACTCTTCTCAGAGACGTCCCAGATCGCACCTCCGTCCGGTGCTCTCCAGGTGTAGAAGAACCCCGGGTCGCAACCGACGTCTTCGCGCACGATGAACGTCACCTTCTTCGCAGGGAGTCCCCCCACGGTGACATCACTCGGACCCGAGAGGAGCTCGATCCCGGGTAGGTTCGCCACCGCGGTCGCGAGACTCGCGGTCGATGGGGGGCTGTTCGAGATGGCGCCGCACGGATTGGCGTGGGGACCTTCAGGGAAACTCGTCCAAAAGAGGATGGCTTCGGCGCCTTGGGCTCCGTGAACGCTCTTGGCAATTAGAACGTCGGGGAAATTGGACTCCCATCCCGACCCAGGCACGGTGAACGTGAACGTGACGTCATACACAGACCCACGCTTGGTTCGGGTGAGGGGCGCGGGAAACGATAACTCCTCGGGGTCGACTATTTCCTCGGGGGTGACCCTCATTGCGTAGTCCCAACTGCGCTGCCCCCAGAGGGAGAGGGACTCATCGGTGAGGGCCTGCAGTGACTGGTTGGGCCAGTCTGCGTACATGATGGCGGCATCTTCGGGGTAGGTCTCGGCCACCCATGCGGCGAACGGCTCCCACATCTGGCTTGAGAAACCGTTCGACATGGATTCAAAGCGCTGACCTACGGAGACGATCGCTCCATCGCGAATGCTGAGATCGAAGTAGCTGCCACTGAAGGGACCTAGCCCCATCTCCTTGGATATCAGGGCGTGGAAGTCGTACGTGCACCGCACTCTGGTCGTGAAATCGCCAGTCGCCACAGTTTCACATGAGCCGATGATCAGTTCATAGCCAATGAAATCCAAGAACTTCCTATTGAGAGGCCAATCCTCCCCAAACCCGGCGAGGTTGGCATCGGGGGCAAGATAGGAAGCCGCCGAATCGACGTCGTATGCCTGATAAGCCTTGACAAAGGCCGTAGCGATCTCGACGGGCGAAGCCGTCTTTTGGTCCGCCACAGGAGCGTCATCTCTCGACTGCAACAGGATCAGCGCCCCGATGACGAGCGCTACTGCTGCAGCGATCCCGACGAGGGGGCCTCGTCTAGGCTTCTCCTCTCCCTGGGCAGTTTTGATCGGTTGATCCGATTGCATCTCCGTCCTCCTTTGCTCATCGAACACGAGGACAGACACATCGACGGTTTCGAGCAGCGTTGGATCAGGGACAGGGTTTGCCTGACGGACCATACGATCGATCTGGTCGTGCGTCATGTTCCTCCTTTCTCGGCCGTCGGAGGGGAGGTGATTCGGCGTGTTTCCGGGGCCGGGTCGATGGTGCGAGCCAGCCGCTGATAGGAACGGTGGATCCGCTGATCGATGGCGCCCCGGGTCATGCCCATCATCTGGGCGATAGTGTCGCGCGGCAAGCTCTCCCAGGTGTAGAGCATCACGATCTCGCGATCCCTCGGCTTCAGTCGATGGAGAGCTGCTACCACCTTCTGATCCTGGGAGTTTTGAAGAACGATGGCCAAGGGTTCTGGTGGCGGTGCCACGCCCAGGTGCTGGAGCCTCTCTTCGAGGCGCGACCGTCGGCGAAGTGTTCTCAGCTGATTGGCGACCACTCGGCTTGCTATCCCATACAGATATGGGAGGGTCCCAGGGGGCGAGGGGATGTCCTCGATGCGTCGCCAGGCCACGAGGAATGTCTCGGAGCAGGCGTCAGCAGCGTCGGCCGCTTGCATTCGCCGTGTGCAGTAGGCCAGCACTTCGAGTCGGTGATCCGCATAAAGCATCTCGAAACGCCGATGCGGGGACGACACCACCTTCTCCATTATCTCTTCATGTCCGCTTGGCCTTCGCCCTTGACGGGATTCTTGTCGAGATACCTCTCAGGTGATCGACCCAGCCGGACATGGCACTGATAAGTCCGGAGTACCGGACTCGCAAATCGGAAGGGAAGACGTGGGGCCGGTCACGAGCCCGGCCCCCACGTCGGGGTCGCCGACACGCGGGAGAAGCATGAATTGCTACACAACCACGCCTGCAATCGAGGAGCTGAGGTCTTGCCATGGTTGACTATCGGTGACCGCAGGTACTTCCGGGATTCGATGAAATACCTGGACCCTTACAGCGTCCCTAGTTCAACTGGACAGAGCCGTGAGTGGTATCGGATGGCGGATGCGGAGGCGAGCCGCCGGCCGTGAAGATTCGCGAGGACCACCTCGAGTGCTCCCGGGCCACCGACCGAGCCTGGGTGGCATGCCTCGCTCTCCAGGGCGTTGATCAGGTGGTGGGACGCCTTCTGGTAGGTGGAGATGGTTCTAGGTGACCGGTCGGGCGTCGCACGTGGGCTCTCAGGAAGAGAGGAGGTGGCCTAGGTCGGCGACTACCATGCTGAACTGCGGGCTCAGCAATCACATGGTGTTGAGCGCCGTGCTTCGAGAAATCGGGACGACTGATTTGCCGGTAACCCTTGTCGTCCTTGACAGTTCTTGCGCCCGTAGCTCAATTGGATAGAGCGTCTGACTACGGATCAGGAGGTTGGGGGTTCGAGTCCCTCCGGGCGTGCTGCGCGAAGCCCCTGCTCAGGCGGGGGTTTCGGCGCTTCGAGAGGTCGCGGGGGTCGGCGAGGCGATGCCTTTGGGAGCCATTCTCGGGAGCCATCTTCGACGACGACATCACAAGCGACCCTGCTGCGGTCGCGGACCTAGCGCCGGTACCGGTAGCCATGCCGGTAGCGAGACCGCCCGCGGGAACGTCGGTAACTCTGCCGTGCAGTCGGCTTCTTGGGTTTGGGTTTGGGAGGTTCTGGCGGAAGCTCGATCAATTGGGCAACTCGTCCCTTGGCTGTGGCGAAGTACTCACCATCCTCGATCACGAGCAGCCCCAGATGATTTAGGGCCACGGCTGCGTCAACGAGTCCCTCCCGGATGCGAGGCCCGAGGCGCTTGTACCCGAGGGCGTCACGCGCAAATCGAAACACGTCCTCCTCGAGGCGCAGACCCTGACGCACTGCCTTCATGATCGCGTTCTGCGCCTTCGACACGCGGTGCGTGGACGTTTCAGCGGCTTCCGGTGCTGCTAGTTCCTCGTAGAGGTCTCGGTCGGACTCGTCGTGCTCTCTCGGCTCGTTACCTTCCGCAAGCGCCTCGATCACGCGGCCGATCTCACGTTCCGGATCCCGGATCCACGATCGGTAGGCGATTCTCAACACCCGCCACCCTGCTCGCTCGAGGATGGCTTGGCGCTCGATATCTTCGGTCCGAAGGTCGCCGTGCTCATCGAGGTGGTAAAGCTCGCCGTCGCATTCAACTGCGACGCGGCGCCCGTTCTGCTCACAGACCAGATCGATGCTGAAGCCGCAAGCTGGGTACTGGTGTGTGACGTGGACCTCACGGGCGCGTAGGGCTTCAGCGACCTGCGCCTCGAACTCAGAGTCGATGCGGTCGTGCCTCTTTGACCGTCGATATCCGCCGCCCTCGCTCTCGACCGCCGCGCAGTAGGCCATCCAGTCGCCCAGGGCCCCGGCCCTTCCTCCGGCCATGCCGAACGTCTCGACCGGTGCTGAGTGGAAGATGTGGATCTCGTCACGGGCCCGGGTGAACGCGACATTCAGCATCCCCTGGATATGCGGCGTGTCCATCTGGCGGGCCGACAACGCGGCCTGAGGCATGACGTTGTTGTCCCATGAGAGCGAGTAGAGGATGACGTCTCGTTCGTCGCCTTGGAAGCCATCGGGATTGACAACAACGATCGAGTGCTCATCCCACTCGGCGGCATCGATGGAGTCCGTGACAAGTTCGTGCACGAGCGCGACCTGCTCCTCGAAAAGGCAGATCACGCCGATTGAGGCGCCGGCATAGTCTGGATCGGTCACCAGTGCACCCAGATACTCGACCAGGGCCTTCGCCTCGGCTTCGTTCTCCTGACTCATGTTTGAGATGACGCCGTCCTCGACCCGATGCAGCTCGATAATCGGCTGGTCGGGAGAACCGAAGCTCTTTTGATACGGATCTGTCATGATCCGAAGCGCGTCCCGATACCAGCGTCCGTTCGAAAACTCGATGATCGGCGGAAGCGAGCGGAAGTGCTCATCAAGTAAGCACTCCTCCTCCGCGTGAACTGCCGCCAGCCCGAGCAGTGACCTCTCGAAGGGATGGGGCGTTGGTCGGGGTCAAGCCTGTCCATCCCGAACTGCTGCCACGCCTCCAGCGCCACATTGCGACTCATGAACGCGAATCGCTTCGACTGCATCTGCTTGGTATCACCGAAGATAAGGACCTTCTCGCCGCGGTATGCCATGGGAAGGATGGACGGCAGATCGACTTGCGAAGCTTCATCGATGATGACCACGTCGAAGAGTCCCGGCTCGCAGGGAAAGAGGCGAGCAGCGTCGTCAGGAGAGACGATCCAGACCGGGAGGATGCGCAAGAGCTTGCGAGCTGTCTCCCCCTGCTGCTTGAGCCTGTCGAAGAGAGAGAAGTTCCGGTGCGATCGCTGATCTCGCTTAAGGATGTCTTGCATCTCGCGGACAACCTGGCGTTCCCCACGCTTCGCTCCGGAGATCCCGCGCTCAAGCCCAAGTTGGAGGGAGGCGAGCGCCATGCGGCGCAGTTGCTCTCGTCGTGTGCCGACCCGTACCGCAATCTCGTCGGTTGTCTCGGGTGCTCGCTTGTCCGCGGCTCGAAGTACGCGTCTGGCTCGCCAGCGCTTCGGTAGCCGGCGGAGCCGACTCGCGACTTCTAGGGCGCGCTGCGCTCGTTCCACCTTGTCCTCCCACAGGAGCGACTGGGCGTAGGCCTCGGCGTCGTGCAGTTGTTCCGCCGCTTCTGCTGCAAGCTCGGTTCCGAGGCGCGCGTAGTGCTCCTCGACTTCTGCTCGTGGGCGTCGCTTCTCGATTCCGTCCAGCCGATCCAGCAGAACTCGCTTCGATTCTCGATCGTGTCGGAGGAGCGTCATCGGCAGCTCGGCCAGCCCCAGTTCTCGAAGCTTCGCGTCGACGACTTCGAGCGCTTTGTCCTTCTGCGATGTGATCAGTACCCGCCTTCCCTCGGCAGCGAGGTGGCACGCAAGGTTCGCGATCGTGAGGCTCTTCCCCGTGCCCGGTGGACCCTCGATGCGTACGAGGTGGGTTGTTGGATCGGCTGCAAGGAGGGCGACTCTGCGTTGGGCCCGGTTTGCCGGAAAGGGGAAGAAGAGCTTGGCAGTATCGATCTCGTCCACGGTGAAATCGACTTGCTCCTCGTCACCGGCACCGCCGAGAAGTGGTCTGAGTGCACCGATCTCTGCGGGAGACTTCTGAGCAATATCTTCCAGGTCGCTCCTGAGGAAGTAGTTCGTCTTCGGGGCAACGAACAGAGCCGCCTGATCGATGACAGCGAGGAACTCGCCCGACTTCGGTTCGGCCGGAGGCTCGACAAGAGTGCCGGTGAGCTGGCTCCAGATCTCGACGCGGGGGAGCTCACGGGAGACGATACGAGCAAAACCCTGCAGCGAGTCGGCCGACAGGGGCAGCGCCGGCGTCGCTTCCATGATGCGGGCGAGCGAGTGGTCCCGGCTCGCGGTGTCGACGTCAGTTCGGAAGGGCAGGGAGTTGAACCGGACGACTTCGTCAGCTGGCTGGATCTTGAGGCGGTCTCCCTCTGCGTCGATCTCGACGGACAGGGTCAAGAGGGGACCACGCACCGGCTTTCCCCGTACTCGGCCGATCACGTACGGGAACCCGTAGAGAACCTCTCGTTCGTAAGGGTTGAGCTTCGCGGTTCCGTACATCTTGTGGACCGCCTCGTAAAGCGGATCGGTCGGCCCGAATGTCAGAGGCTGCTGCTCAAGCAGAAAGACCTCGGAGTCGAACCGGCCTCCGAGCCAGACGAAGTCGTGAGCGCGGCGGGTCGCTTTCGACCACTGGGCAAAGGGCGTCGCAGCGGTTCGCTGTCGGCGCAAGAGATCGGCGTACGTGCGGCACAGCGCGGCAAGAAGCCCGTCCTCGGGTACCGCGGGCCCGCTTGCATGTACGTCGGTCATTCTCGCCGTCCTCCGAAGCGTCCCATGAGGGTGCAAGTCTGGCACCGGTCCTTCCGGTGGTGCATCACGATTGAGAATGCCGGACTCGGATGCGCCGCGTCGGGTCCGTCAGGCGATGACATTGTCGAACAGGATGCACCCTCAACGAGGTTGGTGTCGCGGGCGGATCCGAGTGGTCTGCCCTTGGGTGGCCCGGGAGGGCGGCCAGTTCCTTGGTAGTCGCGGGTGGGGTCGAGGTCAGTTGGAGGAGTAGCTCCCCGATAGGGGTGATGATCCTGACCTCGAGAAGGCGAGACCTTCAGCACATGGCGGAGGCCGCTCTGTTGGGTAGCCAGTCCAGCCTACCGATGGTAGTCTCATGGTATGAAGCTGAGTGTGAGCCTTCCTGACGAGGACGTCGAGTTCCTCGATCAGTACGCCCAAACGCAGGGTTACGAATCCCGTTCAGCCGTAGTCCACAAGGCCGTCCGCTTGCTCCGCGCCAC
>JBQTHI010000161.1:0-6850 GCA_052390035.1 Actinomycetota bacterium
TGCGTCCCTCCGCATCCTAAGGCGGCCGTATCATTCCGTAACCTGAAAGGACCAAGGCCCCCACGGATGAAACGCAGCGCTCCAGTCGTGGCATGGTTGCTTGGGGCAATGATGGCGCTGCCCTACGCCTTGACCATTTTCGGTGGAGGCTTCAATTACGAGAGTGCCGGCATCGGGGTCGCCCTTTTGGCGATGGGTCTTCTGGGCGCCCTGATCATCGGCCGCCAGCCGGGCAACCGCATGGGGTGGGTCTTTGCTTCGGTTGGGCTCCTCGGGGGCATCGCCGGCTTCGCAGAGGTGTGGGAATCGGAAGCCCTAGCCCACCTTGCCGGCGGATTCGCCTGGTTCCTGCTGTTCTACACCGTGGTGGTGCTCATCCCGCTCTTGTTCCCGACGGGCCGGGTGGCAGGTTCCGGTTGGCGCTGGGTGTTTTGGGTGTCCTCTGCCGCCATCGTGACCCATTCACTCCTGTGGATCTTCCAAGACCAGGTTTGTCTGGACCTGAGCGATGGCGTCTGCGTCGAAAGTGTTGACAACCCGATCGGACTAACGGGGGTCGAGAACCCCGAGTTGAGCGGCATCGGAAACGCTGGTCTCAGCATTGTCCTGTTGGGCGGTTTGGCGTCACTCGTTTCGCTGTTTGTGCGATTTCGACGCGCACAGGAGTTGGAACGCCTGCAAATCAAATGGCTGCTGTGGGCAATCGCGTTGTTCATCGGATCCGTCGTGCTGATCGACATCGTCCTGGTCGAACAATTGGGATTTCAACCGGCCGATGTCGTCTACAGCGTCCTCTACGGGTTCATCTGGCTCACCATTCCGGTGGCTGCCGGCATCGCCATTTTTCGTTACCGGCTCTTCGAGATCGACCGCCTGGTCTCTCGGACGGTCACCTACTCGCTCATTGTGGCCCTTCTCGCCGCTGTGTACTTCGCGGTGGTCGGGCTTTTCACCCAAATCCTCCGCTTCGAAAGCGATCTCGGGGTCGCGGCCGCGACGCTCGCTGCTGCCGCGGTCTTCAGTCCGCTCCGGCGCCGCCTCCGAAACGTGGTTGATCGCCGATTCAACCGAACCAGATATGACGCCGGGCTAATCGTGGACCGCCTCTCCCAACGTCTGAAAGACGCCACCGACGCCGCCGATGTGGTCCTAGTCTCGAGGTGGGCGGTCGATCACACCGTGCGGCCGGCCACCTTCTCGGTCTGGCTCAACGAGAGACGAGGCCCCGGTTAGCTCGGGAGCCATCGAGACCTTTGCACACAACAGCTACGGGACGTCAGGGTCGGCGAAATTCGCCTGCCACCCTCGCCACCAGCACGTCACAGGGCATGGTTTCCAGCACTCCATCGGCGACCGTGCCCAGCAGAACCATGCGGGTGGCACCTGCTCCCCGGTTGGCGACCGCCACCAGGTCGACCCCTCCCCGCCGGACGACCTCGTCAATCGCGGTGGCGGGCGCTCCGTCGACAATGAGCGGTCTGACCCGTCCGGGCCATTCGGCGGCGAATTCCTCCATTCGCTCCACCGCCTGCTTGAGCCGGATGGTGCGCGCATTGATCAACTCGACGTCGAAGAGTCCTGCCGCGGCCAAAGCGGGATCCCAGCGATCGGGAAGCGCAAAAATGGTCGTCACCTCTGCTTCCGGGAACCAGGCCAGGGTCCTGGCCACGGCAGTGCGGCAGGCGACCGAGAAGTCGACCGCGACAAGGATCTTGCGATAGGGCGCTCGAGGTTGACGGCGAACGACGAGCACGTCGCCCATCGACATGATGGCCACCCGTCTGGCGATCGGCCCACAGCGTTCGACATCGACCGCCGAGGTGCCGACTACCACGATCGCCGCCTTCTTCGCCTCCCGCACCAACTCCCAACCGATCGAGCCTCTGAGCGTCTGGTGGGTGACCGGCACATTCGTCCGGCCGGAGCACCACTTGGCAACCTCCATCAGATTCTTTTCGTGTTGTTCGAACAGGAGGCGTCCGAGGCCCTCGTCAAGGAATGCCTCGCCCGCTGACTCGTTGACGGAAACCAGGTGAAGTGGCAAAGAGTGTTGCTCGGCGAGCATGCGGGCGCGATCGGCCACCCGGCGACCGATCGGTGTCAGGTCGATCCCGGCCACAACCCGACCGGTCACGGCAGCGCCCTCCAAGGAATGGGTGACTCTAATTAGACGGCGCCGGGCCGGAGCAGCGCGGCGGCTTCCCAGGGACTCGAGGCGGCCAGCGCCGTTGGCAGCAGCCCGAGATATCGCTGCCGGCCGATCGCCACGGCACCCAACGACACGAGATGAGGTGTAGGCCACTGGACGTCGAGGACCGCCCCCTCGACCGGGGCCAGAATCCCGACCAGATGGACGAGGGCACATTTGGAGGAATCCCGTTGCCGGCTGAACATCGACTCGCCGGCGAACAAGCCTCCGATACCGACCCCATATAGCCCGCCCGCCAGACGCCCCGCATCATCCCAGGCCTCGACAGAATGCACCCATCCCAACCGAAAGAGCTGCAGGTAGGCGTCCATGATCTCGTTGGTGATCCAAGCGTTGGGACGGGTCGGATCGGCGCAGCCTTCCATGACCGCGAGCGGGTCGCGGTCGACCGTCATCCGGTACTTCTTGAACGACCGCCGTAACGACCGGCTGACGCGCAGCGCGTCGAGGGGAAGGATCGCACGTTCCCACGGCGACCACCAGCCCAGGAGACCGTCGGTGGTGTGCATCGGGAACAGACCTTGCCGGTAGCCGGCCAGGATCGTCCCCGGGGAAAGGTCGCCGCCCACTGCCACCACGTCCTCGGGGCCTGCCAGCCTCGGGTCGGGCAGCTGGAACCGGCTCGGGACCGGTTCGGTCGGGATCGGTGCCACCGGCCGACGGTACCCGGCCCGGTAGGCTGAACCCCAAGACCAAGGAGTCCGGCGATTCCAACCCATGTGGTGGCCAACCAGCCCCCACCACTCCACAACTACGACCTAGCCGCCGCCGAGCCGGTCTTGCTGGGAATGCTCGACCATGCGGGAGCCGGGTGGGCCGGTGATCTGGTCAGCGAGTTCGGCCGGAAGATGGCCTCCGCCGAGGTGTACGAGTGGGGCTTTCAGGCGAACCGTCATGACCCGGTCCTCCACACCCACGACAGATACGGAAACCGCGTCGACCAGGTCGAGTTTCATCCTGCCTGGCATCAATTACTCAGCCAGTCCGTAAGCCGGGGTCTGCATTCGCTTCCGTGGGAGCCGACCGGCGAGAAGGCCAGACATCTGGTCCGTGCCTCGCTCGCCTTTCTCGCCAGCCAGGTCGAGGCCGGACACTTCTGTCCCGTCTCGATGACCTACGCCATCATCCCTGCCCTCCGACATCAGTCAAGCCTGGCCGAGGCGTGGGAGCCTCGAATCCTGTCGAGGTCTTACGACCCCACCTTCCGGCCGGCATCAGAGAAGCGCGGGGTGCTGGTCGGGATGGGAATGACGGAGAAACAGGGTGGGTCCGATGTGCGGGCCAACACCACCACCGCTACCCCGATCGATGACGGCTATCTGATCTCCGGTCACAAGTGGTTCACCTCGGCTCCCATGAACGATGCCTTCCTCATCCTTGCTCATGCGCCCAACGGCCTCACCTGTTTTCTCCTACCCCGGTTCCGTGCCGATGGGTCGATCAACGAAATCAGGATCCAACGACTCAAAGACAAGCTCGGGAACCGCTCCAATGCCTCGGCCGAGCTCGAGTTCGAGAACGCCCTCGCCTTTCGCGTCGGTGAGGAGGGTCGGGGGGTGGCGACGATCATCGAGATGGTCAACGGGACCCGGCTCGACTGCGTCACCGGGTCGGCGGCGCTGATGCGCCAGGCGGTCAGCCAGGCGATTCATCATTGCCGTCATCGCCGTGTGTTTAACGCTCTCCTCATAGATCAGCCCGCCATGCGTAACGTCCTCGCCGACCTGGAAGTTGAAACCGAGGCAGCCGCCCTGCTCATGATCCGGCTGGCCACCGCCTTCGACCGCGCCGACGAGGATCATGCTGAAGCCGCCCTTCGCCGGATCATGACCCCAGTCGCCAAGTTCTGGGCGACCAAGCGCTGCACCGAGGTAGTGCATGAGGCGCTCGAATGCCTGGGTGGGAACGGCTTCGTCGAGGAGTCGATCATGCCCAGGCTCTTCCGGGAGTCGCCACTGAATGCCATCTGGGAGGGTTCCGGCAACGTGATAGCTCTCGACGTTTTGCGCGCCGCCGCCAGTGGAACCGCCACCGAAGCGATGATCGACGAGTTGCGGCTCGGGCAAGGGTCGGATCGAATCGCCGACAGTGCGATTGAGGGCGCAGTCGAGGCACTTTCCGACCCTGACGGAAGCGAGTCCAATGCCAGGATGCTTTGCCAGCGTCTGGCGCTCGCCCTCCAGGCGAGCCTGCTCGCCCGGTTCGGCCGAAGCGAAGTATTCGAAGCGTTTGTCCGCACCCGCCTCGTTGGTCGGGGAGGCAGCATCTACGGAACCCTCCCCGCCGATCTCGATCAGAAGGCCATCATCGAGCCGGCCGTGCCCCAGTTGTCGTGAAGGTCCTGGTCGTCGGCGGTGGTATCGCCGGGGTGTCGGCCGGTTATTACCTCGCCGTCGAAGGACATGAAGTAACGCTGGTCGAACAGGAGTCGACCCTCGCCCACCATTCGACGGGCCGTTCGGCCGCTCTCTATCACGAGAACTATGGGGCCCTGGCCAACCGTCCCTTGGCGAGGGCCAGTCGCCGGTTCTTCGAACAACCCCCCGCTCATCTCGCCGATCATCCGCTGATCTCTCCGCGGGGAGCGATGTGGATCGCCCGACCGGACCAGATGGAAAGGCTGGCCCAGATCAACGCCGACGGCATAAGGTCTGGGCTGGTCAGCGCGCTACTCGACCCCGCCGAGTTGACGGCCCGCATCCCCGCCTTGAGGCCGGAATACCTCGGCGGTGGCGTATTCGAGCCAGAGAGTGTCGATCTTGACGTCGCCGCCACCCACCAGGCGTTCGTCCGGGGCATGCGGGCCCAGGGCGCCGAAGTCTTCACCCGGTCACCCGTAACAGAGTTGGTCCGACACCAGCCGAGTTTCCGTGTACTGGCCGGTGAGCGGGTCTTCACCGCCGATGTGGTGATCAATGCCGCCGGGGCCTGGTGCGATGTGGTTGGAGCGATGGTCGGCGCCCTACCGATCGGACTCCAACCGATGCGGAGAACGGCGTTCATGGTTCCGGGGAACCGGGCCTTCGCAGAGTGGCCGTTGATAGCCGACGTCGACAACGAGTTCTACTTCCGGCCCGACGGCACCCAGCTTCTTTGCTCACTGGCCGATGAGACACCGGTAGAGCCTGGCGACGCCCGGCCGGATCCTCTCGACATCGCCCTGGCGATCGAGCGGATCAACGCCGCCACCAACCTCGACATCCGGTCGGTGCGCTCCTCTTGGGCCGGGCTGCGATCCTTCGTGCCCGACCGGGCGATGGTCATCGGCTTCGATCCGGTGGTGCCGGGATTCTTCTGGCTGGCGGGTCAGGGCGGCACCGGGATTCAGACCGCGCCGGCGGCAGGGGAGCTGACCGCGGGGCTGGTGAGTCGAGGTGCGGGGCCTTCTACCCAATTGGACCTCGGGGTAGATCCGGCGGCACTCTCCCCGGACAGGTTCAGGACCGATACCGCCTTACCAGATCGGCCATCTCCGTCTTCGGCAGGGCGTAGGCAGTCCGTCCCTTAAAGCCGGTCATGGTTTCGGCAGCGCAAAGAGCGTTGAGAATCGCCTCTTCGGTGGCATCAGAAACGGCCGTGAAGAGACGGTCCATCATCGGTTGGGGCAGGAACCTGACGGCAATCGGCGCTCCCGAGTCGGTCACCTCGTTACCGGTCGAGAAGGCGATGAAAATGTCGCCCGACCCGTTGTGACCCATTCCTCCGACCCTTGCCAGACCGACCGTCGCCCGCCGGGCCAACCGCCTGCACTGATCAGAGACGAGCGGTGCATCGGTGGCAATCACGACGATGATCGAGCCATCGCGCTCGCGGGTCGGCCACGGCGCCGGAACCTGTTCGTAACCGATGATCCTCCCTACCGGTACGCCGTCAATGCGAAGATCGCCCCGCGATCCGTAGTTGGTCTGAACCAGCACCCCGACCGTGTAGGTGTGCATGGCCAAGTCGACCACCCGGGAGGAGGTCCCGATCCCGCCCTTGAATTCGTGGCAGATCATCCCGGTTCCGCCGCCCACATTGCCCTCGGGCACAGCTCCGTCGGTGGCTGTGTCCAGGGCAGCAAAGACTTGCTGCTCGGTGAGGGCGAAAGCGTCGATGTCCGACAGCCAGCCGTCATAGGTTTCGGTCACCACGGGCAGGTGGAAGCCGTTCACCACACCGGTGTCGATCCCTCGCCGCACGAGGGAGTCGCGCACCAATCCCACCTGGTGGGTGTTGGTGATGCCGATGGGTGATCCGAGCAACCCGGACTCGTCGATCCATGGAATGCCCGTCATCTCCCCGTTGCCGTTGAATGAGTGCCATCCGCAGAAGGCGTAGTTCGACCAGATGTCGGCACGGGGCACCACCATCGTCACCCCAGTCCTGATTACCGTCGGATCGTCGCGGTTGACCGTGGCGTGGCCGACGGTCAATCCGGAGACGTCGGTGATGGAGTTGTGATCTCCGGTCGGTAATCGACCGATCTCGATCCCGAGATCACGAAGTCTGGTCACTCGTCGTCTTCGTCGGACCAGGCCGGATCCGTTTCCCACTCCTGGTTGCGCTGCTCGACCTTATCCAGGGCGGCGGCTGCCGCCTCCCGGCTGTCATATGGCCCTAGGCGAACCCCGTCCCGGCACCCGTCTTCGGGTTCGACAG
>JBQTHI010000162.1:0-10674 GCA_052390035.1 Actinomycetota bacterium
GGCTTTGAAAGACCGTTCGTGATCATCGGCGAGAGGATCAACCCGACCGGTCGCAAGCTGCTGGCTGAGGAGATGCGCAACGGGGACTTCTCCCGGGTCGAAAAGGATGCGCTAACCCAGGTCGAAGCCGGAGCCCAGATGCTCGACGTCAACGCCGGCATCCCCTTGGCCGACGAGCCGGCCCTTCTCGCCCGCGCGGTCGAATTGGTCCAATCGCTCACCGACGTACCGCTGTCGATCGACTCTTCGATCGTTGAGGCGCTCGAAGCAGGTCTGGCCGCCTACCAGGGAAAGGCCCTGGTCAACTCGGTCACTGGTGAGGAGGAGAGGCTCGAGCGGGTCTTGCCGCTCGTCGCCAAACACGGGGCGGCGGTGGTGGCGATTTCGAACGACGAAACCGGCATATCCGAGGACCCCGACATCCGCTTTGAGGTGGCCCGCAAGATCGTCCATCGCGCCGCCGACCACGGCATTGCCAAAGAGGATGTTGTGGTCGATCCGTTGGTGATGCCTATAGGTGCGATGAGCACCGCCGGGCGCCAGGTCTTCCATTTGCTTGGCCGCCTACGCGGCGAACTCGGGGTCAATACCACCTGTGGTGCCTCCAATGTGTCGTTCGGACTTCCCAATCGCCATGGCATCAACGCCGCCTTCCTGACGATGGCCATCGGCGCCGGGTTGACCTCGGCGATAACCAATCCGATGGAGGCCGAAATCCGCCAGGCCATTCTCGCCGCCGATGTCCTCACCGGCCGCGATATCAACTGCGCTGCGTGGATAAGAAACTACCGGACCCCGGTGCCGGAGGGTGACGACTCGCCCCGACGGGCGAATCGACGGCGCGAGATCCTTCGCCGATCGTGAGACGCTGGGTGCCCGCCGCCGCCGGGATGATGTTCATCCTGGCGGCCGCCATCTGGCTCGGAGCACTAGGCGCCGGACTTCGTGCCGGCGAGGTCACCTTCGGAGACATCGTCTGGTCTTTAGCGTTCGCCGCCTTCCCGGTGGTCGGGTTGATCGTCGCGGTCAGGCGTCCTGGCAACCTTCTCGGCTGGTGCTGGCTGGCAAGCGTCGTCCTGCTCGGGGTGGGGGTGTCCCTGAACGAATATGCCAACCAGCTGCTCGACTTCGGGACGAGGGTCAGCGACGCCGCTCTCTACGGGCTCATATCGGCATCGGTGATCCCAACGGGGGTCGCCCTCCTGGCCCTCCCCACCGCGTTTCTCTTCCCCGATGGGAGGCTGGCGAATATGCGCTGGCGCCAGGTGGCGTGGTCGGGCGTGGCGGCGACGGTGGTCTTCTCGTTGGGCAACCTCCTCCGCCCCAAGATTGTGCTTCCGGCCGGAGAGATCGAAAACCCCATCGGGATCGAAGCCGCCTCCTGGCTCGACATGGTGGTGACCATTTCGGGAGCGACCCTGTTCGTCGTCATCCTTTTGGGGGTTGTCTCGCTGATCTTGAGATATCACCGGTCGAAGGGCGAGGTGAGGCTCCAACTGAAGTGGGTGGCTCTCGTGTTGACCCTGGCTCTTGGGAGCGTTCTTTTGCTCACCGTGGTGGAGATGGCCGGTTATCGAATCAACGAGTACCTCGCTGCTGTGCCCTTGTTGGTCGCCGGCTGGGGCTTTCCGGCGGCGGTGGGTTTGGCCATTCTCCGGTACCGGCTTTACACCATCGACCGTTTGATAAGCCGAACCCTCGTCTATGGGTCGGTGATCCTGGTGCTGGCCGTGATGTATTTCGGCGGGGTGGCGGCCATCGGTGCCTTGGTGGGCGAGAACAACTCGCTGGCTGTGGCCGGATCCACCTTGGCGGCTGCGGCCCTTTTCACCCCGCTGCGCCGGCGACTACACGGCTGGATAGAGCGGCGCTTCGACCGGGCCCGCTACGACGCCCAGCAGGAGGTAGATGCCTTCTCGGGCCGTCTGCGAGACGAGGTGGATCTCGGCAGTTTGACCGACGACCTCTCCGGCGTCGTCGATCGCACCCTGCGTCCGGACCGGCTCTCGGTCTGGCTCGCCGGGAAGTGATGTGACAGAACACCAGATCGTGTTCACGCCCTCCGGGCGCCGGGGCTCATTTCCCGCAGGCAGCACCGTTCTCGACGCCGCCCGGGCCTTGGGGGTCGATCTGGACTCGGTTTGTGGGGGGCGGGGACTCTGTGGCCGCTGCCAGGTCACGGTGGGGAGCCGGCCGGGAATCGACGCCAGGGACGATCGGCTGTCGGTGCCCGGGCAGATCGAGTTGGGCTACCGGGGCAGGCGACCGCTGCTTCCCGGGTTCCGGTTGGGATGCGCCGCCCGGATCGCCGACGACGTGGTGATCGACGTTCCCGCCGAGAGCCAGGTTCACCGCCAGATTGTGAGAAAGCGCGCCGGGGTAGACGCCTTGCCCGTCGACCCGGTCGTCACCCTCCATTACGTCGAGGTTGAACAGCCCGATCTGGCGAGCCCGAGCGGAGATCTTGAACGGCTGGCCGTCGCCCTGGCCGGCCAGTGGGAGCTCGATGAGCTTGAGTTTGACCGGTCCGTTCTAAGCGGACTGCAGCAGTCACTAAGGCGCGGCGAATGGAAAGTCACGGTGGCGGTGCGGCATGGCAGGCGGGTGTTTGCCATCTGGCCTGGTTTTCGCGATCTAGCGCTGGGTGTCGCATTCGACGTCGGGTCGACCACCATCGCCGGGCACCTGTGTGATCTGTCCTCGGGTGCGGTCCTGGCTTCCGCCGGTCGAATGAACCCTCAGATCCGCTTCGGCGAGGACCTGATGAGCCGCGTCTCTTATGTGATGATGAATGAGGGGGGTGAGGTGCGTCTCACTGCCGCGGTCCGTGAGGCGTTGAGGGATCTGGTCGGCGATCTGACCGCCGAAGCCGGCGTTGATCGGTCGGACATCCTCGAGGTCGTGGTGGTCGGCAACCCGATCATGCATCACCTGGTGCTCGGCTACGACCCCCGCCAGCTGGGAACGGCTCCGTTCGCCCCGGTAACGATCTCGGCTCTCGAAACCGCCGGACAAGTACTAGAAATGGACGTCCACCCGGCGGCGACCGTCTACAGCCTCCCGCTCATCGCCGGGCATGTGGGTGCCGACGCCACCGCCGCCATTCTCTCCGAGGGCCCCCATCGTCACGCCGCACTCCAGCTCCTTGTCGACGTAGGCACCAACGCCGAGATCGTCGTTGGCAACCGTGACCGGGTCCTTGCGGCCTCGAGCCCCACCGGGCCCGCCTTCGAAGGGGCGCAAATCTCGGCGGGCCAACGAGCGGCGCCCGGCGCCATCGAGCGGGTCAGAGTCGATCGTCAGACCCTCGAGCCACGGATCAAGGTGATCGGCCAGGAGCCATGGTCGGACGAGGAGGGTTTTGATCCCGTGGCGGTGACCGGCATCTGCGGGTCGGGGATCATCGAGGCGATCGCCGAGCTATTCCTGGCGGGTGTTATCACCGCCGAGGGGGTGATCGTCGATGGCGGTCGCTCGTCACGGGTCGTGGCCAGCGGTAGGACCTTTTCTTACCGTCTGCATGACGAGCCACTGTTGGAGATCACCCAGAACGACGTCCGCGCTATCCAACTGGCCAAGGCCGCTCTCTACGCCGGTGCCCGACTTCTGATGGATCGTTTCGGGATCACCCAGGTCGACCAGATCCGGCTGGCGGGAGCGTTTGGCAGCCACATCGATCCGTTCTATGCCATGACCCTCGGAATGATCCCCGATTGCCCGCTTGATCAAGTGTCGTCGGCGGGTAACGCCGCCGGGGTGGGAGCGATGATGGCTCTCCTGTCCGGTGTCGCCCGCCGGGAGATCGAACAGGTCGCCCTCCAGATAGAAAAGGTGGAGACGGCGGTCGAGTCGCGCTTTCAGGAGCACTTTGTGGCGGCGATGGCGATCCCCCACAAGACCGATCGGTTCATCGAACTAGCCAAAGTCGTCGACCTGCCGGTACAGGTAGCACCCTCCACCGGGCGGCGGCGCCGAGTTCCATGACGTAGCCTGGTACCGCATCATGGAACAGAGTGGATCACGGCGTGGGGGAGGAAGGGCGGCCCGGCAAGCGGCGCGAACGGCCCGAACGATGGAGTCGGTCCCGTTTCTGACCCGGCGACTCGCTCCGGTCGAAGTGCTGGGCGAAGAGGCTCTTTCCCTCATCGAACACAATGCCGACCGGCTACTGGCCGAGGTTGGGGTAGAGGTGATCGGCTACCCGGAAGGGATGGAGATCTTCCGGGCGGGAGGGGCCGATATCGACGGCACCCGTGTGCGATTCCCCGACGGACTCGCTCGGAAGTTGGTGACCGCCACTGCCCCTTCGAAATTCACCCAGCATGCTCGCAACCCCGATCGCACTGTGACCATCGGCGATCCTCACCTGGTCTTCGCCCCGGCTTACGGGTCGCCATTCGTTCGCGACCTGGAAGGTGGCCGGCGTTACGCCACTCTGGCCGACTTCCAGAATTTCTGTCGGCTCACCCACATGACCCCTTCGCTCCATCACGGGGGAGGGACGCTCTGTGAGCCGGTCGATCTGCCGGTCAACAAACGTCATCTCGACATGGTCTTCTCGCACATCAAATACCACGACCGCCCCTTCATGGGCTCGGTGACCGCTCCCGAGCGGGCCCAGGACACGGTCGAGATGGTCAAGGTCGTGTTCGGTGAGGACTTCGTCGCCGACAACACCGTCCTCCTGTCGCTTTGCAACGCCAACTCGCCGATGTCCTGGGACTACAACATGCTCGGCTCGGCCAAGGTCTACGCCGAGAACAACCAGGCCTGTCTGATCACCCCCTTCATCCTGGCCGGAGCGATGGCCCCCGTCACCGTCGCCGGGACCGCCACTCAGACCCTGGCCGAGGCGCTGGCCGGGATGGCCTTCTGCCAGTTGGTCCGCCCGGGGGCCCCGGTGGTCTTCGGGTCGTTCGCCTCCTCCATCTCCATGCAGTCGGGCGCTCCTACTTTTGGCACTCCCGAGCCGGCGATGATGTTGTTCGTGATGGCGGCCCTGGCCCGCCGGCTGGCGGTGCCCTTCCGCAGCGGCGGCAACCTCACCGCCTCCAAGGTGCCCGACTACCAGGCAGCCTTCGAGTCCTCCGCCACCTTCTTCCCGACGATGCTGGCCGGGGTCAACTTCGTTCTCCACACCGCCGGATGGCTGGAAGGTGGTCTGACGATGGGTTATGAGAAGTTCATGCTCGACGCCGACCAGGCGGCGATGGCCGGGGCGGTGGTGGGCGGGATTGACCTGTCCGACAACGGACTCGCCTTCGAGGCCCTTTTGGCGAACCCGCCTGGGCAACATTTTCTGGGCAACCCCCACACCCTCGCCAACTTCGAGTCGGCTTTCTGGCGCAGCACCATGGCCGACAACAACAGCTTCGAGCAGTGGCTGGAGGCAGGCTCCCAGGAGGCGACAGCCAGGGCCCACACCGCCTGGAAGGCGATGCTTGCCGAATATCTGCCGCCTGCCCTCGACCAGGCGAGAGAAGAGGAACTGATCGAGTGGATCGCCCGCCGCAAGGCCTCGTTTCCTGATTCGAACGTTTGAGCCAATGCCCGGCCTGATCAGCGATCTCTTATCGGCGCCCAGCTTCGAGGTGATCCCGATGAAGAACGCCCGTGAGAAGGCGTCGATGTTGCCGCCCGAATCCACCATCACCGTCACCGCCAGCCCGCTGCGGGGGACCGAGGCCACTCTCGAGTTGGCGACCGCCCTCCACGAGAACGGCTACCGCCTCGTCCCCCATCTCGCCGCCCGGATGATCCCCGACCGGGCGGCCCTCGCCGCCATCATCCGCCGCCTGGCGGCCGCCGGCATCGACCGGGCCTTTGTGATCGGGGGAGACGCCGAGGAGGCGGGGCGTTATCCCGATGCGCTGTCGCTCTTGAGAGAGTTGGCGGATGTCGGTCACCACCTGCTCGAGGTGGGGGTGGCCGGTTACCCCGAGGGTCATCCGTTCATCTCCGCCGACCTCCTTCGCCAGGCACTGATCGACAAACAACGTTTCGCGACCTACATCGCCACCCAGATGTGCTTTGATCCTGCCGCCATCGAGAGCTGGGCGAAGGGGATGCGGGCCGATGGAGTGAGGCTCCCGGTCAGGATCGGGATTCCGGGGGTGTCCGATCCGCTCAAGCTGTTGGGCATAGCCGGGCGGATCGGGGTTGGCACCTCCGTTCGGTACTTGGCCAAGAACAAGAGCGCGGTGTTCCGGTTGCTTCGTCCCGGCGCCTACACCCCCGATCGCCTGGTGAAAAGGCTCGGCGGGCTCGATCCGCGGCTCGGCTTCGAGGGCCTGCACGTGTTCACCTTCAACCAGATCGAACCCACCGTCGCCTGGTGGCAGCGGGCCCGACAGAGGCAGGGTTGATGCCGGCGGGGGTGCAATCGGTGGAACGGGCCTTCGACCTGCTGCGCGCCCTGGCGGTAGCTCCCGCCGGGCTGACCGATCTGGCGGCTCGTTCGGACCTCCCCAAGTCGACCGTGGCTCGCCTGCTCGGCACCTTGGAAGTCATGGGGGCGGTGGCACGGGACGAGGACGGGCGGACCTACCGGATCGGGATGGGCCTCGTCGAGTTGGCCGGAGCGATCGACGCCTCGGCCGAGCTGGCAACCGCCATCCGCCCCCACCTAATCGCGCTGGCCGACCGCACCGGCGAGGCGGCCGGGTTCAGCGTTCCTAACGGCTACACCATGCACTACCTGGTCCATGTCGAGAGCCCCAACCCGGTGCAGGTGAGGGACTACACGGGCCTAACTGTTCCTATCCACGTGGGGCCGTCGGGTCTGTGCATCATGGCTCACTGGCCGACCGAAGAACTCGGCCACTACCTTCGCCGCAGCTTGGAACGGTTCACCGATAACACCATGACCGACCCTGACCTGCTCCGGGCCCGACTGGCCGATGTGCGCAGTACCGGCTTCTGCTGGATCTATGAGGAATTCGCCGAGGGGATCAATTCGGTGGCTGCTCCCATTTTCGACGTCTTCGGACACACCATGGGCGCCATCCATGTTCATGGTCCGTCATACCGCTTCCCGGCCCGCCAGCACGCCGCCGACATTGCCCGGGTGGTGGTCGAGTCCGCCCGACGATTCACCGCCCGATCCGATCCCCGAAGGGAGGAAACCTGATGACGGTTCCGTCGGATATCGACATTGCCCGAGCGGCGAGTGTGCAGCCGATCAACGACGTGGCGGCGTCGATAGGTCTCGAGCCTCACGAGCTCATCCCCTACGGCTACACCAAGGCCAAGGTCCACCTCGACGCCCTCAAGCGCATAGGTGCCCGCCCCAGAGGGAAGTACGTCGACGTCACCGCCATCACCCCCACTCCGCTCGGCGAGGGGAAGACCACGACCACCGTCGGCTTGGTGCAGGGGCTGGGAGCAATCGGGAAGAGAGCGATCGCCTGCATCCGTCAACCGTCGATGGGACCCACCTTTGGAATCAAGGGGGGCGCGGCCGGGGGCGGGTACAGCCAGATCGTCCCCATGGACGAGTTCAACCTTCATCTGACCGGCGACATTCATGCCATCACCGTCGCTCACAACCTGGTGGCCGCCGCCATCGACGCCCGCTGGTTTCACGAGACCAAGCTGTCCGATGAGGGGCTTACCAAGCTCGGGTTGGAGCGGCTCGGCATCGACGTGTTCAACCTCCAGTGGAACCGGGTGCTCGACATCAACGACCGCGCTCTCCGTCACGTGATCGTCGGCCTTGGAGGGAGGGAGGAGGGCCGGCCCCGGCAAACCGGCTTTGACATCGCGGTGGCGTCCGAGTTGATGGCCATACTCGCCCTGGTCGACGGCGCCGACTATCCCTCTGCCGTCCGCAACCTGCGGGAACGGGTGGGACGGGTGGTGTTCGGCAACTCGAAAGACGGATTGCCGCTCACCCTCGAGGACCTTGGTGTGGCCGGGGCGGTGACCGTCCTGATGAAGGACACGGTCCACCCGACGCTGATGCAAACCCTGGAGGGCCAGCCGGCTTTTGTCCACGCCGGACCGTTCGCCAACATCGCCCACGGCAACTCGTCGATCCTCGCCGACCGCATCGCCCTCCATCTCGGTGAGTACGTGGTGACCGAGTCGGGCTTCGGAGCCGATATGGGGATGGAGAAGTTCATGGACATCAAATGCCGCACCTCCGGCCTGCGCCCCGACGCGGTGGTTCTGGTTGCCACGGTGCGAGCGTTGAAGACCCACGGCGGCGGTCCCAAGGTTGTCCTCGGCCGACCACTCGACAAGGCCTATAACGAGGAGAATCTCTCCCTGCTGCAGGCGGGGATCCCCAACCTGTTGGCCCACATCAGGACGGTGAAGCGGTTCGGGGTGCCGGTGGTGGTGGCGATCAACTCCTTCCCCACCGACACCTGGGCCGAGATCAACGCCATCGGCGAAGCGGCCCTGGAGGCGGGAGCTTCGGCGGCAGTCCGGGCCGATCACTGGGCCCAAGGCGGCCAGGGGGCGGTGGAGTTAGCGGAGGCCGTGGTAAAGGCCGCCAACGAACCCAACGAATTCACCTACCTCTACCCGCTCAACATGGGGATACGCCAGAAGATCGAGACCATCGCCCGCGAAATCTACGGCGCCGCCGGGGTGGAGTATTCCCCGCTGGCCGACCGCCAGATCGACGGTTTTGAGAAGGCCGGATTCGGTTATCTCCCGATCTGCATGGCCAAGACCCATCTGTCGATCAGCCACGACCCCAACCTCAAGGGCGCCCCCACCGGGTTCACGGTCCCGGTGCGGGAAGTGAGGGCCTCGGTAGGCGCCGGCTTCATCTACCCCCTGCTGGGCGAGATGAGGACCATGCCCGGCCTCGGCTCCACCCCCGGCTATCTCAAGGTTGACGTCGACGAGAGGGGAAACGTAGTTGGGCTCTCCTAACCGTTACCTAAGGTATGGGGTGTGGTTCTACCCCACTAATCCGTTACGGAACCAGCGTGACGAGAGGAGGTGAAAGATGGCACGGAACGTCCGCCTGACCAGGCCCCTTATCCGCCGCGACGGTGCACATGCCGAAGCCTCCTGGGAGGAGGCGCTGGCGATCGCTGCCGCCGGATTCACGGCGGTCAAAACCCAATACGGGGGTAATGCCCTCGGCTTGATGTCTTGCTCGAAGGCCACGAACGAAACCAACTACTTGGCCCAGAAATTCGCCCGCACGGTCCTCGACACCAACAACATCGACAGCTGCAACCGCACCTGACACGCTCCTTCGGTCGCCGGTCTGGCGGCAGTGTTCGGAGCGGGAGGCGGGACCAGTTCCTATGAGGAGATCGAACATGCCAACACGATCCTCCTCTGGGGATCGAACGCCCGCGCCGCCCACCCCATCTTCTTTCACCATCTCCTCCGCGGGGTCCGCAACGGTGCTCGCCTCTATGTCATTGATCCCCGCCGCAGCGCATCTGCCAAGTGGGCCGACGTGTGGCTGGGAATCGACGTCGGCTCGGACATCGCTTTGGCCAACGCTATGGCCAAGGTGATCATCGACCGCGACATGCACGATCGGGAGTTCATCGACAACGCCACCACCAGCTTTGACGAATACGCCGAAACCGTCAGCCGCTACCCGCTCGATCGCGCCGCTGAAATAACCGGGATTCCGGGGGCCGTGATCGAAGAAATGGCCGTTGCCTATGCCGGCGCCGAAAAGGCTCAGATCTGCTGGACCCTGGGTATCACCGAACACCACAACGCCACCGACAACGTCCTTGCCCTCATCAGCCTCGCCTTGCTCACCGGCCACGTCGGGCGTTACGGCTCGGGGGTGGTGCCACTTCGTGGCCAGAACAACGTCCAGGGTGGCGGTGACATGGGTGCCATACCCAACAGGCTGCCCGGTTTTCAGGACGTCGAGGATGACATCCTGCGGGCCAAGGCCGAACGCCTCTGGGGTCATTCCATACCCGCCAAGAAAGGCTGGCACCTCACCCAGATGTTCGAGGCATGCCATGCCGGGATGATGCGGGGCCTCTATGTCATAGGCGAAAACCCCGCCGACTCCGAGGCGGACGTGGTCCACGCCCGGGAGGCACTCGAGAAGCTCGACTTCATGGTGGTGCAGGACCTCTTCATGACGACCACCGCCGAAATGGCCGACGTGGTGTTGCCGGCGGCGGCCGACTGGTGCGAAGCGGAAGGAACGGTGACGTCGAGCGAAAGGCGGGTGCAGCGAGTTCGCAAGGCCCTGGAGCCGCCGGGCCAGGCACGCACCGACCTTGACATCATCTCCGGCCTGGCCGAGGCGATGGGCCAAGGTTGGGGATTTCCCTCGGCCGAAGACACCTGGGACGAACTGCGGCGTGTTTCACCGATGCACGCCGGGATGAGCTACCGCCGGCTCGAGGCGATGGGTGGGATTCAATGGCCCTGCTACGACGAGAATCACCCGGGAGAACTGTTCATCCATTGGCGGCTCTGGCAACGTCCGGTGCAAGGGCCACGGGCGCCTTTCATTCCGGCCGAATGGGTGGCACCGGTCGACATGCTGACAACGGATTTTCCCTACCGCCTCACCACCGGGCGCCATCTCGACTCTTACAACACCGGGGTACAGTCCGCAGGCTTCGACTCTCCGCTCCGGACGGGTGGGACCCTCGACGTGTCTCCCGAGGACGCCGACCGCCTCGGTGTCAAAGAAGGCGACGTGGTACGGGTCGCCTCCCGTCG
>JBQTHI010000163.1:0-1867 GCA_052390035.1 Actinomycetota bacterium
TGGCTCCCCACTTCATCGTGAATCTCTCTTCGGATGCCCACTACGCAGCGAAAACGTTCGACCTCGGCCGGGCCGTGGGGCCGACTCGCAGCCTGACCGGTTGGCCTGAATACGCTCGTTCGAAGGCAGCGATGGCCTCCCACATCATCGAACTGGCCGCCCGTTTCCCGGCCATCCACTGCGTGGCCGTCCATCCCGGGACGGTCGCCACCGAGATATGGCGGCGGATCCCCGGCCCCCTTCGCTGGCTGGTGACCCGGTCGATGGGATCGCCGGCCGAAGGGGCGCAGGTAGTGCTGAGGGCCATGACCGATCCCGATGTCAAGTCGGGCAGTTACCTGACCCCGGCCGGGGCTCGCCAGCCAAGCGGTCTAGTGAAGGCCCCCGAACAGCGCCAGGCCCTTTGGGAACGGAGCATGGAGTGGGTGGAGCGGTTTACATGACTGAATTGGAGCTAGCACCCCAGGCGGTGGCGGCAATGCTGGCCCACGCCGACTATTGCCGACCCGAAGAGTGTTGTGGGCTGCTCGCCGGCGACCGTGACGGACGCGTTCGTTTCGTTTACCCCCTCACCAATGCCCAGCACTCCGCGGTCGCCTACACCATCGAACCGGTCGAACACTTCCGCGCCTGGCAACACGCCAACCGCAGTGGATGGGAAATGATCGGGGCCTTCCATTCTCATCCGGACGGCCCCCTCTACCCCTCCGCCACCGACCTGGCGCTGGCCGCCGAGCCGGACTGGGTCTACGTGATCGTGGCCGCATCGCAGCTAGCCGGCTTTCGCATCGTGGGACGGCGGGCCGAGACGGTTCGTCTGACCCATCTCAGGCAGAGATAGGCGGAATCCCGGACCACACAGCTAGGTTCGCTCGGGGCGGCAATAAGGGTCGTAGTCGACAAGCACCGGTGGGTGGTCGGGGTCGGCGCACGCCGGGCAATCGGTTCGGCGAGACAACTTGACCGTGGTGAAGCTTTGGTCAAGGGCGTCGTAGATCAGCAGCCTGCCGGTGAGGGCCTCTCCCAGACCCAGCAGGAGTTTGATGGTCTCGACGGCCTGGATCGAGCCGATGATCCCGGGGAGCACCCCCAACACTCCGGCCTCGGCGCAGTTGGGCGCGAGCTCCGGAGGCGGCGGCTCGGGAAACAGGCATCGGTAGCAGGGGCCCCGATACGGCTCGAACACCGACGCCTGGCCATCAAAACGAAAGATCGAACCGTGAACCACCGGAATCCGGAGCCGGAGCGAGGCGTCATTGATGAGATAACGGGTGGGAAAGTTGTCGGCGCCGTCGACAATGACGTCGTATCCATTGAGGAGCTCGAGGGCGTTGCCGGCGTTGAGCTGCTGGCGATGGCCAAGGACCTGCACGTCCGGATTCAACGAGTTGATCGTCTGACGTGCCGAGTCGACCTTGGAACGGCCGAGCCGGTCCACGCCATGGAGAATCTGACGTTGGAGGTTGGAGGCGTCGACGGTATCGAAGTCGATGATGCCGAGGGTGCCCACCCCGGCCGCCGCCAGATAAATTGCGACCGGCGAACCGAGTCCCCCGGCTCCGATCACCGCCACTTTCGATTCCAGCAGGCGCTGCTGGCCCTTTTCACCCACCTCGGGCAACACCAGATGGCGGGCGTAGCGGCTGCGCTGGTCGGGGTTGAGCCCGCCGGCGGGCGCCTCGACCTCGTAGCCATCCATGGCCCAGCGCTGGATCCCTCCCGCCATCGACGTAGCCCTGACATACCCCATGTCGTAGAGGGTCTTGGCGGCGAGGGCCGACCGCGCCCCGGATGCGCAGTAGACCACGATCGGAGTATCCGGCGAGAGCCCTGATCGGGCTACGGCCGTCTCGATCGAGCTGCGGGG
>JBQTHI010000164.1:0-5884 GCA_052390035.1 Actinomycetota bacterium
GGGTTGCGCAACTCGTGGGAGGCGTCAGCGACGAAGCGACGCTGGCGCTCGAGGTCTTGATCGGCGGTTGCAGCCAACCGGCGCAACGGCTCCAGTGCCCGACCGGCGGCAAGGCGGGCGACCAGCCAGGTGGCGATCACAATGATCACGCCGGCGATAACCAAAACCACCCAGAGCCCGGCCAAACTCCATTTCACCGCTCATCTCGCAACATCAGGCCATCGAGATTTGGGCCATCGGGATTTGGGCCTTCGGGATTCGGGCTATCGGGATAGGCCATCGGGACATAGGGCCATCGGGCGAGTGCTGCCATCCCTCGAACAGAGAATTGTGTGACCGTGGCGTCAGCCCAGCAAGGAGTCGATGTAACACCACCTCCAGGCCTCGCCCGGCTCGAAGCTCCTCACGACCGGATGACCGCTGCCAAGGCTGTGGGCGCTGGCATGTCGGCGAGGAGATGAATCACAGCAGGCGACCTCACCACAGGTGAGACAGAGCCGGAGATGGACCCAGCGGGTGCCTTCCTCGAGACATGTCGCGCAGCCACCGGGCGACTTGGGCACTGCCGTCCGGGGGGCATTGAAGATGTGTTCACATCCGCTGTGTTGAGATGAAGGAGCGATGAGCTCAACCTCCCGTTCCCCTTCGATCAGATCGACACTTCCTTCCAGCACGGACTCCTCGATGTCGAGGGCTTCCAGCACATTACGAAGCACCTCGTGGGCCAGCGTACCCTTTGCTCGCAGGTCCAGGACCCGGCGGCGTTCCGCCGTCAACATTTGACGCCGTAGTCGGATGTAGGCCGCGCTCGGGGTTTCGGTCTCCGAACGGCCAAGGCGTTCCCATGCGGCCTGGGTGCGTTGGTTGGCCCGATCTCGAAGCACCTCCAGCACCTCGGGCGGGTCGTTGGTCGTCGTCAGCTGCTCGAGTTGGCCAAGACCCGCCTCCGCTGCCTGGTGGAGCACCGAAGCCTCCTGCAACCGGTCCTCGGCGGGGTCCGGTCCTCGCAGACCCAGCGCCTTGACCAATGTGGGAAGGGTGAAGCCTTGGAGCATGAGGGTGCCGGCTGTCACCGCCAGCGCCGACGCCACCAGAACCTCGCGAAAGGGGATGTCGCCGGGCAGCGCGAAAACGGTGGCCAGGGTGATGACGCCCCGCATCCCCGCCCAGGAGATCACCGCCGGTGCCGTCCACGGAGGAGCCGTGCCCCTAATCGAGGCAATGGGTCGGGGCACGTAGGTGGCGGGGAAGACCCAGAGTGGGCGGATCAGGGTCACCGTGGCGAGGACGGCAAGGCAAAACACTGCGATCCGGCTCGGGCTCAGCTCGCTGGCGCCGACCTCCTGAATTATCGAGCGAGCCTGTAGCCCGATCAGTAGAAAGACCAGGTTCTCCAGAATGAATTGGACGGTTCGCCAGTTGGTGCGCTCGCTGATGCGAGAGGCGGCGGACTGAATCACCGGCGCTCGGTGACCGAGTAGCAGGCCGGTGATCACCACCGCCAGCACCCCGGAGGCGTGTATCGATTCGGCCAGGATGTATGCGATGAAAGGCGTGACGAACGAGATCGTCGTGTCGAGCACAGGTTCGGCGATCCGGGTTCGAATCGTTCCAATGACCGTGGCCACGATTAATCCGATTACTACCCCGCCTCCGGCCGCGAGGAGAAAGCCGCCGGCCGCGCCCCACACCGTGATCCCGCCCGCGACAGCCGCCAGGGCGGTGCGGAGCAGGGCAAGAGCGGTGGCGTCGTTAACCAGCGATTCACCTTCGAGGATGGTGATGATCCGCCGCGGCATCCCGATGCGGCGAGCCACCGCGGTGGCTGCCACAGCGTCCGGTGGCGCCACCACCGCGCCGAGGGCCAGACCTACCGGGAAGGAGACCCCGAGCAGCCAGGTTGCCACCACCGCTACCGCCACCGCAGTGACCACCACCAGCCCAACAGAGAGGAAGGCGATCGGTCGGCGGTTCGAGCGGAAGTCGATAAGTGAGGTGCGGATGGAGGCGGCGTAGAGCAGCGGGGGCAGCAGTCCGATCAGCACCAATTCAGGCTCGAGCTCGACCTTCGGCACAAATGGCAGGTATGAACCGCCTACCCCGACGAGCACCAGTAGTAATGGCGATGGAAGGCGCCACCGACCGCCGATCGCCGAAACAATGCCAACGACCGAGATCAGACCAACGACCATGAGCGCGGTGTTCATGCCAGCTTCAGTGTGACATGACCCGGCGAGCCGGCGTTGGCTCCTTCGAGCGTATTGTGGCGCCATGGCTAGCTGGGACGACGTTCGGCGGATAGCCATGAAGCTGCCGGAGACAGGCGAACGATCTTCGGGAGGGCTTTCCCAGTGGCGAGTGAGGGGCAAGCTGTTTGTTTGGATGCGGCCCCTACGCGCCGCCGACTATGCCGCCCTGGGCGAGTCGGCGCCCGATGGGCCGATCATGGGCGTCCGCACGGCGGATGCAGGAGTCAAAGAGGCGTTGGTGGCGGACGCCCCCGAGGTGTACTTCACGACTCCCCACTTCGACGGCTATCCGGCCGTCCTGGTGCAGCTCGACACCATCAGCCTGCCGGAGCTGGAGGAATTGATTGTCGAGGCCTGGTCGGTGCAGGCACCCAAGCGGCTGGCCAAGGAGTATCTCGCCGGGCTGGGATGACCGATCGGCTATTTGGCCTGCAGCTCACCGTCCACAAAGAGGTCGACCTTCTCGTTGTAGAAGCAGAGGAGCCCAGCGATGCCGGCCGACTCCTCATTTGGAGTCGGATAGCCCCAAACAATGTTGGAATGCGTCCGATCTCCGATCCGAACCGACCAATAGGAAGCTGTGCCCTTCCACGGGCACACCGTGTGTTTGTCGGTGGGAGTGAGCAGGTCCATTCGAACATCGCTCGGTGGCAGGTAATAACGGACGGGGAGACCGGTCTCGTGCAGGTACACCGGATGGAAGCTGTCGGCGACCGTGACGCCGTCTACTTCGACTCGGATGTGACTGGATCGGTGCTCGATGCGGATAGGGGCTTCGGTCACGACGCCAGAATAAAGGTGATCCCGATCAACGCTGGGAGAGCCTGAACAAACATGATTCGTCGGTTGACGGTCAGGGCACCGAAAATCCCGGCCAAGGCGACGCAGATTAGGAAGAACAACACAACCGGGCGCTCATCGGCGATGACCCCCCAGACAAGTCCGGCGGCCAGGAATCCGTTATAGAGACCCTGGTTGGCGGCCAGCACCTTGGTCGCAGCCGTCTGCTCGACGCTGAGAGCAAACACCCGTCGACCGATCGGCTTCGACCATAGAAACATCTCCAATACCAGGAAGCAGATGTGAAGGGCGGCAACGACCAGGGCGACCGTCGTGGCGAGCCCGCTCACGATTGCGCCTCGACCTCGATCTCCACTTTCCATCGCGGATCGAGAAGTCCCTTGACCACAACCATGGTGGCGGCCGGACGCACCTCCGAGAAGACTTCCCCGTGGGCACGGCCCACAGCTTCCTGATCGGCTGCATCGGTTATGAACATTCGGGTTCTGATCACCTGATTCGGAGTGGCTCCCGCCTCAGCCAAGGCCGCGGTGACAATCTCGAGACAACGCCTGGCTTGCGCATATGGGTCGACATCGACTGAGCCGTCTTGTTTGATGGGGGCCGTACCCGACACGACCACCCGGTCGCCGACCCGGACCGCTCGGGAGAATCCGATGGTGGGTTCGTATGGCGATCCGGAGCTGATGAGTTGGCGGTCCATGTTCGGCATTGTGGCCATGGGCGTCCAAGCCAGCGAACCCAGGGCTCCAGCCAATGATTTCATGTGATGGAACCCTGGGTTCGCTGGTGCTTAAGTCGCGAAAACCGATCGACGAAGGTGCTTGACCAGTGACACTGGTGTAATTACAGTCATGTACTAGCCCCAATAGGTTGTGGTCAGGGTAAGAACACCACAACATATTGTGGCTACCGGTAGACATTTGTGGCGGTAGACATTGTGGCTCCAGATCACGTGGTGCCGGTCGTTGACAGGTTTCGGCTCAGCGCCCCCGCCAGCTCGGGGCGTCCATCTTGGAGGGAGACAACATGGGTGAAGGTCACGCCGCTCGGGGACTGCGAGTACCCCGTCGCTTCACTGTCGACGGGGTCGATCCTTACTCGTCGATCGAGTGGGCCCGGCGAGACTCGAGGATTGCCAACCCCGATGGGTCAGTGGTCTTTGAGGTAAAAGACGCCGAGGTACCGGCGGCCTGGTCACAGGTCGCCACCGACATCATCGTCTCCAAGTACTTCCGGAAGGCGGGGGTGCCCCAAGTCGACCGGAACGGCGCCGAGATCTTGGGCGGCGAGAGCTCGGCTCGTCAGGTCTTTGATCGTCTCGCCACCACCTGGCGCTGGTGGGGGGAGACACACGGCTATTTCGCCACGACCGGCGATGCCCAGGCATTCGAAGACGAGATGAAGTACATGCTCGCCAATCAAATCGCCTCCCCCAATTCCCCGCAATGGTTCAACACCGGACTGGCCCACGCCTATGGGATCACCGGGACACCTCAAGGCTTCTGGTTCGTCGATCCGGCCAGCGGCGAGATGACCCCTTCACCCGACGCCTACAGCCATCCGTCCCCTCACGCCTGTTTCATCAATTCCGTAACAGATGACCTGGTCAACTCCGGCGGAATCATGGACCTGTGGGTCCGCGAGGCCCGCCTGTTCAAGATGGGCTCGGGCACCGGGTCCAATTTCAGCCAGATTCGGGCCGAGAACGAGAACCTCTCGGGTGGCGGCAAGTCGTCTGGAGTGATGGGCTTTCTCCGCATTGGTGATCGCGCCGCCGGGGCGATCAAATCGGGCGGCACAACTCGGCGCGCGGCCAAGATGGTGATCCTCGACCTCGATCATCCCGATATCGAAGAGTTCATCGATTGGAAGAAGCATGAAGAGGAAAAGGCTCGGGTCCTGATCAATTACGGCGGCTATCCCGCCGACTTCAACGGCGAGGCCTACGGCACCGTGTCCGGCCAGAATTCCAATAACTCCGTGCGGGCGTCGAACGAGTTCATCGAGGCGGTTTTGAACGACGCCGACTGGGATCTCACCGACCGGACCACCGGCCAGGTCCGCAAAACCGTCAGGGCCCGCGATCTATGGCGGCGGATCGCCGAGGCAGCCTGGGCGTGTGCCGACCCAGGAGTCCAGTTCGACACGATCATCAACGAGTGGCACACCTGCCCGGCAGGCGGAAAGATCCGCGCCACTAACCCATGCAGCGAGTATGTGTTTCTAGACGACACGGCCTGCAACTTGGCGTCTATTAACCTCGTTAAGTTCTTCGACGACTCCACCGCAACCTTCGACACCGAAGGCTACGAACACGCCATCCGCCTGTGGACCCTCGTTCTCGAGATCTCGGTGACTATGGCCCATTTTCCCTCTCGGGAGATAGCCCAAGGCTCGTACGACTACCGCACTCTCGGTCTCGGCTATGCGAACCTCGGCACGTTGCTCATGCGGATGGGTTTGCCGTACGACTCCGACGCCGGACGGGCAGTGGCCGGAGCGATCACGGCCATTCTCACCGGTTACTCGTATGCCACCTCGGCCGAACTCGCCGCCGCGGTGGGGCCATTTCCCCGCTTTGCGGAGAACCGGAGGGCGATGTTGCGGGTGATTCGCAACCATCGCCGAGCCGCCTATATGACGGCGCAGGACGACTACGAGGGGTTGTCCCATTTCGTGATGGGGATCGACGCAGAGCTGACTCCCGCCAACCTCCTCATCGCCGCCCGCCAGTCTTGGGATCTCGCCCTCGACATGGGCGAACGACATGGATACCGAAACGCTCAGGTAACCGTGATTGCACCAACTGGAACCATCGGGCTGCAGATGGA
>JBQTHI010000165.1:0-23906 GCA_052390035.1 Actinomycetota bacterium
GCGCCTCGGTGGGTCCGTTGCTGACCTGGGCCTGGTGCCAGGCCGAGATCTGGTCTCGCCAGCGGAGGAGGGTGCGACCCAGACGGTTGGTCTCAGGAGGGCATGATTCGTCTTGGAGGTCTTGTCCGAGGCGGGTGACGAGCTCGGCGGCCAGGACGGGGTCTCCGATGTCATATATGCTCCGAACCACCTCCTTGGCGTGCCAGGCCATCCGTACCTCCCCCCTCGGGTCGCCGGCCCCGAGCAGGCCGAGAAGGCGGATCCTTCCTCCCTCGTCGAGGGACTCGTCAGGCCCGGGTGAGCAGCCGCCTCACCCGATAGAGGGGGTCGTGTTTGCGTCCCCGATGCCCCAGGATCTCGTTCTGCACTCGCCGGCGGCAGTCATCCACCGATTCGTTGGCCACCCTCACCACATGAAAGGGGTCGGCCACCTGGATGGCATCGGGGAGCATGATGTCAAAGCAGGCCCGGTAGGCGCCGGAGAGGTCCAACACCCCGAAGCGGATGTCAGAGCACCACTCCTTCCCCTTCCCGGCCAGCCAGGCGGCCGGGGCCCGGGCCTCCCGGCCCTCCACCACATCGAGCAGCTGGGGGGAGGCGACGTCCACGATCGAGGTGGCCCATGACTGGTGCCGCCACTCCCCTCGGCGACAGAAGAGGGTCTCGTCCAACCCGAGCGCCTCCACCTGTCCGATCCTCCCGGGATGATCCACCAGCGCCTCCCCGTAGGCCAGAACCGCATCGTTGACGGTGTGCCAGTCGCATCCCAGGTCGACCGCCACCTCGGAGACGGTGCGGCCATGACGTCCCACCTGCCAGGTGGCCCACCGTCCTGCCCGATCGGTCATCTGCAGCCGGGGTGAGGCGATGCGGGGCTCTCTCACCGTCCACGACCCCACCGAGCAGTCCGGGTTGGGACAGCAGAGCCGGTGTTTGCGCCACCGAAGTCGCGCCGGGCGACCGAAGGCAGGCAGGTCCACCAGCTCCACCACGGCCCGATCCTTGACCCAGGCCGCCGACCCGCATCCAGGACACTCGGCACCCTCCAACCGGCACTCGACGGGCACCCGCAGCGGATCCCCCTCCTCCACCCCCAGCACGTTCACAAGCCCACCAGCAGCTCACACATGCGGATAGGGTCAGTCTCCACAGGGGTCCTCCCGGCTCGCGGCCTCAACACCGCCAGACTGGCAGGGCCCCTGTCAGTCTCCGAGGACCCCTACACCCCGCTCATCTCCGATGAACCACTAATTCTCGAGCTGGGCGTACGACTCGACCATGTCGTAGTTGCCGAATCGCCTGGAATCGATCGACTCCGGAAACACGCCGGCCCGAATGGCGTCGGCCAACCTGGGGACGTACTCCGCAACCGTGTAATCACATCGAAACTGAAGCTTGTCGGCGATCTTCTCAAACGAAACGCGGTAGTTACGAGGGTCGGTATCCCCCGAGCGATACCTGACCGTCGCCTGGGAAGCGCTCTTCAAGACTTCATCGACGATCATCCGCTTGGTGAATTGCTGGGTCGTATCTCCGACGTTGAAAACCTCGTTGCGCACGAGATGATGATCGGCAGCAAGGACGGTCATCACCGCTTTGGAAATGTCACGGACATGGCAATAGGGCCGCCAGGTATCGGCGTCGTAAACAGTCACTTCTCGGCGTTGCACCATCTCCCAGACGAACTGCGAGACCGTCAAGTCAAACCGCATGCGGGGCGAAAGCCCATAAGCGGTGGCCAACCGCAACACGGTACCCGTGAAGCTGGATCGATCGCCTCGCTCAAGTAGCTCCTCCTCGACCCTGATCTTTGTTGTGGCATACAACGATTGCGGGTTCAGTTCGTTGTCCTCGGTAGCGAGCACGTCCTGGGGCAAGAGCCCGTAGTTGCTGCACGTGGAAAGAAAGACGAATCGATCTACCCCGATACGGTCCAACGCATCCATGATTTGGATGGGCGCGGACTGATTGGTGCGAAGCGCCAGATTGGGATACTTCCGGCATATGGGATCGCCAACCAGCGAAGCCAGGAGGACAACGTCGGTGGCATTCCGGGCAGCCTTGGCGAACGTCTCAGTATCCGACATGTCACCGAAGTGAAAGGAGATCCTCTCGCTATCAAGGAACTGCTGAATGGCGAAGCCATTGTCATAAATCAGCCGGTCCAGGATCCGTACCCGCCCACCGCAAGCAACAAGCTCCGGGACCAGCACGGCCCCTATATAGCCGGCTCCGCCGACTACCAGAATGTCGCGGTCACCCAGATCAAGACTTGCCGAAGTCATAACCGATCCCTTCAAAGCACCCGACGGTAAGGGGCTTCATGCTACCGGGCCAGGAGAAGTATCCAAGGCTCCAATAACCGACAACCGCCAGCCACTAGAATTGGCCGCAAGTCAGATGACACTTCCGAACTTCTTGGGGATTGGCGTGCCTCGGGGCGGCTCGACCTGGCTTCACAGCTGGCTCGAGGATCACCCGGCCATCTACATGCCGACCCGGCGGAAGGAGATCAGATTCTTCGATCGTCACTTTGAGGAAGGCATCGACTGGTACCGATCGTTCTTTCCTACGGCCGCCGATGCCGGTCGTTATCAGGCGATCGGCGAAGTTTCACCCCAGTACTTCTACTGCGACGAGTGTCCCCAGAGGATCTTTAATACACTTCCGGATGCCAGACTCATGCTGATGCTTCGGCACCCCGTGGCGCGGGCGTATTCCAATTATGGCTTCACGGTTCAGCGGGGGAATTACCGCGGGTCGTTCGAGCAGTTCATTTCCGAGCGTCCCAGTGCCCTGGAGTGGGGATTCTACAGCCGATATGCCAAGCCCTACTTACGGTACTTCGATCGGTCCCGGATCCTGGCTTTGGTGTTTGAGGAGGTGTTCACCAACCCCGAGCAGACCCGACTTCGCGTCGGTGGCTTTTTGGGAATCCCTCCCAATCAGTTCCCGACGGATGGGTTCCGAAAACAGGTCAACCCGAGCAGCGTCCCCAGATTCCAGTCAGTGTCCGGCTACACCGTGAAGGCGGGACGGCGACTTCGTAAATTGCAGCTCGAGCCGGCCGTCGACTTGGCGCGCCGCCTCGGCATCCAAAGGTTGATCGCCCGCGGCCAGCCCCTCGCCGAACTCGATCCCGGCCTGCGTCACAAACTAAGCCGTCAGTTCACAGATGAGTTTGACGAACTCGAGAAGTGTCTGGACGTTGATCTCAGCTCCTGGCGAGTTTGACGTCGCCGCTCGATTCATTTAACTGAGCAACCTCTCGACGATTGGTTGGGTGGCCTGGCGCCGATAGAGATACAAGAGGGGCTGCTGGAGGGATATCTGTTTGACCCGGCTCAGGGTGATGTTCAGGTCGTTGAAGTCGCCCCTGTTCGACTGGAATTTCTTGACTTCCTCGCTGAGTGCCGGCCCGTAATCCCGTTGGTAGTTTGGATAGAGCTTTTCGACCACGTAGTCGTAGAGTTGTTGGTCGACCTTGTTGGCATCGACGATCAAGGCCCGGGTGCGGTGATCGGTCAGGAGACTTCTCGTAAGAGTGTTGTCAGCGGCCACGTTTACTCGCCGGTAGGAGATGTCGAGGTTCGGGGCGCGGAGGCCTCGGAACATCACCATCGACTCGTCGAAACGCTCGGTTAACCCGACGAACATGCCCCGTTTCTCGATCACTTTGACAGCTTCTGCCAGATCAGCCACCCCGGCAATCCGCTTGGTTTGGTAATCCCGTACCCAGTCCTTCTTTATCCACTCATCGAAGACCAGGTGCTTCTTTCCCCGATAGTCGACGTTGTACTGGAAACGCGAGGCGCAGGCTCTTATCGGATCCCGGAGGACCGTCACGTAAAGGGTTTCGGTGGCTGGCCGGGCGAGATCGACGTAGCCAGTGACCCGGTGCCCGGCAATGCTCTCGAGGTGTGGGTAGAGCCTCCGCACCCGACGCAGATCCTCGGCCGAAAACGGTGGGTCCACCCACCGGCCGTGCCACGGCTCAACGTCGCAGTGGCGCCAACCGAAGCTGCTGCGCAGCAGGTAACGCAAGGTGCTACCCCCGGTCTTGTTGATGTGGACGAAGACAATCAAAGATGTCCGACTTCCTTGGCTTACGAGCCCTTTCACCCCTCGGTCCGGCCGGGCAAGCTACCGGACTGGTGATCGCCCATCAAGACCGACTGGCCGGCAAGGTCGGACCCGAGGCTCCCCTTAGGGGGATTGGCCTATAGGGTTTCGATTGGCCTTCGCCTAGAATTCAGGCGCAGGAGGTGGTGGTCCGCTCGGCAGCGTGGACCCGACAGGCGTGGGCCCGGCAGGCGTGGGCCCGGCAGGCGTGGGCCCGACAGCGTGGGCCCGACAGCGTGGGATTGTCCCGGGCTGAGGGTCACAAGGGGCTGAGAAAGCACGGGGCTTAGGGGTGGGTGACGACATTCGGAACAACCAGAAACACTTCGCCGTCTTTGCTCCCGATTTGGCGGGGGGAGGAGCCGAGCGGGCTGCGGTACAACTTGCAGGAGGCCTGGCAGATCACGGTAACCGGGTAGATCTGGTCGTGGCGGGCGCCCGCGGGCCCCGGTTATCCGAGATTCCACCAACGGTTAGGTTGGTCGATCTCGGAGCAAAACGGGTGGCGACCAGCGTGCCGAGGCTCGTCCGATACCTGAGGCGCGAAAAGCCGCAGGCAGTTGCCTCGGTCCTCGACCACGCCAACATCGCATTGCTGCTCGCCCGGCGACTGGCCGGGTCGAAGACGCGGGTTGTCGTCATCGAGCAGAACAACCTGAGCCTCGCCTCCGCCAATGGCTCAACGATTCTTGATCGGATGATGCCCAGGTTGGCCAACCGGTTCTATCCATGGGCCGACGCCGTCGTCGGGGTATCTGCCGGGGTTGTATCCGACCTGATCGGCCTCCTGCCGGACGTCCCCCCCGACCGTTTCCACGTCATCTTCAACCCGATTGTGACTCCAGAACTACACGAGAAAGCCTCCGCCGCCGTCGATCACCACTGGTTCCAGGACGGCCAGTCGGTGTTGGTGGCCGTCGGACGGCTACGAGCCCAGAAGGACTTCCCCAATTTGATCGAAGCGTTCTCTCGGGTCCGAGCCGAGCGGGACGTCAAGTTGCTGATCCTGGGAGAAGGTTCCGAACGGGCTCACCTTGAGGAGCTGATCGTGGAAAAGGGGCTTGCGGGCGACATCTCGCTCCCCGGCTACATCGACAACCCGTACGCCTACTTGGCTCGCGCCCGCGCCTTTGTTCTCTCCTCCCGATGGGAAGGCCTGCCAACAGTGGTGGTGGAAGCGTTGAGCTGCGGAGTTCCGGTTGTTGCCACTGACTGCCCCAGCGGACCAAGGGAGATCCTGGCCGATGGCCGTTATGGGCACCTGGTGCCGGTCGGAGATTCCGCCGCCCTGGCGGCGGCTCTACGCCAGGTCCTCAACGGTCATGCAATCAAGCCACCCGTCGAAAGCTGGCGGCCCTACGAGTTGGGCGCGGTTGTCGACCGTTATCTCGAGTTGATGACGGGTCGATGAGCGCACGAAAACTGGCCTACTGGGCGACGCTCGGGTTCGTCTTCAGCCTGCCCTGGGAGAACACCGTCCGATTCTCTCAACTCGGCCGGGTGAGCAGGGTTCTTGGCCTACTCATCTTCGGGTTGTGGCTAGTGGTAGTTCTCAAGGAACGCCGGATGCGGACCCCCCACCGCTTCCATGGGGTGCTGGGGTTATTCATCGTATGGGGTGGTATCTCCCTCTTCTGGAGCGTCGACCCGGGGTCCACCGTTTCCGGGTTCTTCACATTCGGCCAGCTTCTGGTGATGACCCTGATCTTGTGGAACATGCTCCGTACCAAGAAGGCCATCCAGGCTGGCCTGCAGGCCTATGTGTTGGGCGCCTGGGTCTCGGCGGCGAGCCTGATTTATACCTTTCTCAGTTCCGGACCGGCGAAATTTGCTGCCCACGAGCGCTACACCATCGGCGGGTTCGAGGTCAACAGCCTCGCCTTGATTCTTGCCATGGCCATACCGGCCGCCTGGTATCTGGCGGTCGACGCTGACCGCGCCTCACCCCTCTGGATGAGGCTCGCCAATTTTTCATATCTTCCTGTTGCCGCCTTTGCCATGGTTCTCACCGGAACCCGGGGAGCGGCAGTGGCCAGCGTTCCGACCGCCATGTTCATCTTGTGGTCGGTCTGGCGGGGCAACTGGAGGACGCGCGTTGCGGCGATGGGGTTGCTCAGCGCGGCCGCCCTGCTCATGGTCGGTCTCGCTCCTCCCGAAATGCTGGGACGCATTGGCACCGCGGTGACCGAGTTGTCGTCGGCGGGCCACCGGGGAGAAGTGATCTGGCGCCGCTCGTTCGACGTCTTCCTCCAGCACCCGGTGGCGGGGGTCGGTCTCGACGCTCACCGGGCGGCGGTACCGCTCGGCTTCTACATCACCAGGGGCGTGGCCCACACCCTCTTCGGGAAGGAAGCCCATAACGTCGTGATCTCGATCCTGGTCGAGACCGGCATGATCGGATTTGGCATTCTGGTCACGATGGCGGTAATCCTCGTTAAGTCGGTCAGCCGGATGTCCGGTCTGGCTGCCGGTTACTGGGCCGCTCAACTTGGGGTTATCGCCATAGGCGCCCAGTCGCTGTCGATCGAAGACAGCAAGGCGGTGTGGTTGTTCTTCGCCCTTACGGTGGCAGCTTCGGTTGCAGTTGGTTTCCGGTCGGTGGTTCTGACAAGGCCTTCGACCAGCTCTCTATATCGACCGTCCAAGGCCGGCGCTCATGCCCCGGTCGCTGCACATGCTCGTAGTCTCCAGCCGGCGACGGGCCGTCTGGAAAATTACTGACCCTATAGGAGAATGAGGCCGATGAAAGGACCCGAAACGGAAGAGTCGGCGGCTCTGGGCGAGGAAGCCGCGGTAGAAAGAGCCGAGGCCAAAGCAAGTTCGCTCGGATCGCGTTGGAACCGCTGGCGGACCGGTGAACGAGCGAATGGAGACGAGGGCTCGGGCTATAGCCCGGATAAGACCCTTCGTCCCGATCTCACTGGTCGCTCCCCCTCGGCGACCTCTTCTCGAGGCGCCGCCACTCAGGCCTGGGAAGGGGCGGCGGTGGCGGAGATGAACCCTTGGTCCCCGATCCTTCAACAGCCGTTGATCGTCGCTCTCTTTGTGCTGCTCTTCGCGGGACTTGGTGCCCTCTATTCGGCGCGCCTAACGCCGACCTTTGTCGCCGAGGCCGGACTGGTCGTGGAGGACACCCGACGATCCTCACTGTTCGTCACGGCACGCCCCACCGATCCCGAGAGATATATCGCCGATCAAATCGCCGTGCTCCGCTCGCGAGCCGTGGCAGAGGAGGCGGCCAGGCTCGCTCCGACCTTGGACCCCGGCGGCCAGATCTCCGTCGATGATCTGCTCGCCGACTCGTCAATCAGCTCCGATCTGGCGACCGACTTCCTGACGATCAGCTTCGTTGCCAACGACCCGATTACCGCCCAGGTGGGGGCTAACGCCATCGGCCTTGCCTACGAGCAGGTTGTACAGGCGCGGCTGGCCGAAGACTCAGCGAACGCCCTGGCTGAACTCGACGAGGCGACCGACGATGCCGTGCAGCGGGTGCTTGACATCCAAAGGGAGTTGGAGGCCACTCAGGCGAGCGCAGTTGACCGCCAGTTGCTGGAAGAACAGATGTCAGCCATCGTCGAAGAGTTGGCCGACCTCCGGTCCAGCGCCGCCACCACCGACGAGATTCGCGCCAAAGCCGACCAGCTGGCCGCCGAACTCCAGGCCCGGCTGCTCTTAACCGAGGTTGAGGACAGCGCCCCGGGCGTCACGCTGCTGCTTCGTCGCCTCGAGGACGGGTTGACCCTCCTCTCGGAGCTCACTCTTCGCCGGAGTCAGCTCGAAGTCGATGCCCAGCTCGCCGGCAACGGCGTGGCCCTCTTTTCGGCCGCTGGCGAGGGCAAGCGGACCGGGTCGTCGACCACCTCGAACGTCGCCATGTCGGTCGTGCTCGGCGGGCTGGTGGGAAGCGCGGGCGCCTACTGGTTGAGCGAGCGGCGGCGACGCCTGGTCAGTTCCACCCAGGCCGAGCGCGTCCTGGGCGTCCCTCTGCTCGGCGACATTCCCAACATGCACTCGACGGTTCTCGACGTTGGCCTGGTGGTCGAGGCTGTCCCCCGTTCACCAGGGGCAGAGGCGTTCCAGGCCCTCGTCGAGGAGATTCGACGCGAGCTGAAAGAACGGGAAGGAGCCGACGATACCGCCGATCCCGAAGGCGCCCGGACCGGTGCGGTGATCGCCGTGACCTCGCCCGGTTTTCTGGAGGGCAAGACCGTGGTGGCGATGAATACGGCGTTGGCGGCGGCCCGGGCGGGACTGCGAGCTTTGCTGATCGACGCCGATCCCGTCTCCGAGCAAGCGTCGTCGCTACTTGCCCCTTTCAGCCCTCCTGGTACAAACGGCATGACGGAGGTGGTGGTGGCGGGAACCCCGCTCAACCACGTCCTTGCCCCGGTGTCCCTAGGCGGCCGCTTTGTGATCGATCTGCTTCGTAGGGGACAGGGCCATCTCTCCAACGCCGACTTGTATGGCTCGCCGGCGGCAGCACGGGCCATCAATGAACTGGCGGGCAGATACGACCTGGTCGTGATGGACAATGCTCCGCTCCTCCAATGGCCCGACGCCCGGGCGGCGGTGCAGAAGGCCGACTACGCCCTGGTGGTGGTGAAACACCGGGATCTGGTCGAGGGCCTCGAAGAGTTGCTGATTCGCTTGAACCTGATTGGTGTTCCGGTGCTCGGTTACGTCTACGACCGGGCGCCCCGGCTCAAGCAGGCGACCGACGCCGATTGATCGGCGGCTATGGGGGCTTACGGCCAGCCGAAGCCGAGGCGACGGCTGGTGGGTCCTGCAATCCGGGCAATTAATGCCAGGTCGCGCGGACCGAGGACCGACTGCCACGAACGGTCCTCCTTGATGTCTGACAACGCCCGAAGGCGCATCGAGTTGCCGATGACGTGGGGAACTTGCTCTCCCATTGCTCCCGGTGTGGTCATGGGGGGCACACCGAGGAAGCCGGCGATCCTTCCGAGGACTGTTTTCGGATCCGAGCAGAGATCCTCGTAGTAAAGCGTCATCCATGCATCGGCTGGCAGGTACCGCCTAACTCGGTTCGCCTCGACGTTGTAGTGCCTCCACTGACGGCTAGCCGTGGCGATATCAACGCCGGTGTGTTTCATGATGCTGGCCGAGTTACCCCTCGGATCCCTCATCAGATGAATTACCTTCACGTCGAGCAGCGGGTGACGGGAGAGGTATTTCGGTCTCTGATGATCCCTGGCCGTATCAACAAACACCACCTTTCCGGTCATGTCCGTTATCGCCCGAGCCAAACTCCAGGTGTTCCAGCCCATCTGGGCAACCGACAGATCTACCCGACCCAGCCGGCCGACCATTCGATCCCTGAGGTCGTTGAGCCGATCGACCCCAAGCGAGCGCACCAAGAGGGCATTGACAACCTTATTGGGTGACAGCCGGAGGTGGGTATTCCAGAAGTTGGTTTCAAACACGTTGACGGGATGGCCGAGCTCTTTGGTCCGTCTCTGAGCTTCGTTCCAGAACTCACACTCGACGAACGGCCTACCGCACGAGCAGCGGTACGTCGCCAGGTCGACTCTCCTGGTCAGGCCGGTCGCCGCACCGATCGACACGCATGAAGGGTGTTCGTTGAGCAGGAGCCCGAGAAGGGTCGATCCCGTGTAGGGGCTGCCGGGCATGCACACATACCTGATCCGATGATCGCCGGTTGGACCACCGGCTCCTGACGAACGGTCTTCGCTCATGTCACGAATTCCAGCTACTCAGATCCCGACCGATCAGGCCGGCGGTCTTGTCGATATCGACCTGAAATCGCCCGATCAACTCCGATCGGAGGACTGCCGGTAGCGGTGGAGCAGTTGACATGTTTCTCATCCGAAGCCTTCGTAGCCGGTTAATTGCCTGCTTTGGAATCAGAGGGTCTGCCAGCCGGCGCAGCCGACTGCTGGTCAGAAGCCGTTCGAGCATCATGCTGGACGGCACCCCTCCTACGTTGTGGGGGGTCGCTAGGTCGGGCTCGAATTCGGGATCGACGGCGAGAAATTGATAGATGCCCTGAACGACCCGCAGTTCGGATTCCTTCAGGTCGTCGAACAAGAACATGTGGATCCGATCCCGCGAGAACACCTCGAAGTACCTGGATAGCTGTTCGTGGTAATGACCGAGCCGCATCCAGTGCGAATCGGGAAGGGCCCAGGCGGCGTCGGGTTTCAGGTCTCGTTCAGGATCGAAGCGGCGTCCGCGGTTGCGGAGGTACATCAGGTAATCGGAGTAGGCACGGTCCACCGGGTCTCGCAAACCGCAGATGATGCGGGCCTCGGGAATCAGATCATGTATGCGGCCCGCTGCCTGAGGGCACTCGAGATAGATCGGGGAGGCCTCGCCAACGGCTCCTCGTTCGCCCGCGGCAGCAAAGAGCCGGCGGTAGTCCTGCAAGGTCTTTATCGGAAACCGATGTAACTCCGGGTCACCGTAGAGAAGGTGGCCATCTTCATCGACCCCGTAAGCAAAGAAATTGGTCTCCTTCATGGGGCTCATGTAGATCTGGGGATGCTCCATGAGGTACCAGTAGAGGGCTGTGGTTCCTGCCTTGGCAGCCCCAATAACGATGAATGTGGGAAGTCGTGTCATCGATCCACGACCAGAGACGTCACCATGATCTGCTAGAGCACCTCCCAGATCACTTGCTTGACCTCTCGAAGGGTGACCTCTGGGGGTTGATCGGTGTCGATCTTGTGAACCGCCACGCCGTCGAATTCGAGGTCGTTGCTCTGCGAGTGCCGCCAACGCACAAACGACTCCTCCTCGGTCTTAGTGCGGGCGGCGTTGCGGGCGAGCGTCACCTGCAAAGGGGCCGTTAGATACACGACCAGATCCGGTAGCGGCATGTCCCGATAGAGCCTCGCCTCGGTGGCGGCCAACCAGCGGTGAAATGCCCCCGTCCCGGTCGGGAGATGGCCGAGCTGGGGCGAGTCAGGGGAGCCGCTTCGAGATGACGGGTACCGGTCACAGAGGACAATGCCGCCATTGGCAGATCGAGCGAAGGCCCTCCTCAGGAGCACTCGCCTCTCATATGCCAGCATCACGGACCGAACCCCAAAGGCCACCGGAAAAGGTTGGGTCGAAGGTCGCTCTGCGTAATCGGCCTCGACCCGTGTGGTTCGCTGCTGCGGAAGCAGTTGCCGAAGAGCCGGCAACAGCCAGTGCGGGAAGAAGGTAAGAAGGGTGGCGGGCGGCTTACCGGCATGGATCCGGGTGACGGTGAAGTGGACGCCGAGCCATCTTTGGGCTTCTGCCAGCAAAGTGGTTTTCCCGGTCGCTTCCGAGCCAACAAATGCAATGACGGCTCCCCCGTTGGTCGGGCTGAGCTTCCTAGGGGAACCAGTCATTCGGTGCACCATCAGCTGGGCGAACCTCCAACTCTCCGCGACAAGGGCGTCGAGCCGATTGCGCCGGGCCAGGCTGCGCAACGCTGCTCGAACTTGAAACCCCACCATCATTCGTCGCAGTAGAGGCGCTGGTCGCGCCAACACCTCCACACCGCGTCGCAACAGCTCCGTGTCCAATCCGGGAAGCCACTGAGCAGCCAAGGTTTCTGCTTCAAGCAACGATTCCTCCGAGATGAGCCATTCGGCCTCCGCCCGGACCTGGCGCCATTCCCTCATGAGGAGTGCCAGTTCGACCGGGGTGGTGTGTTTGACCAGCATCCTTATGGCGAAAACGACCAGCTCGGCCCCCCGGCTGGGAACCCGGATGGGCCCTTCGTGGCGAGCGCTGGCCAGGAGCATGTCCTCGATCGGCAGGCGGTAGCTCTTGGCAATGCTCTCGCCTGAAATCACCCGGTAATAAGCATGGATGTGGACGATGGCGCCACTGGCGTCGTCCAGGCGGTGATAATGCTCCGTCGAAGGCAGCGGTCGTACGCCCGTTTCGACCGAGGGCTCAAAGCCCAGACCGATCATCAACTCTCGAAACCGGCCGCTTAGGCTGCGCTCAATGAGCAGGTCGAGGTCGGTTTCGCCTCGGAGGGTGCGCTCGAGCGCCCAATTGCTCTTCCAATGGCAATAGCGAACGTCGTTGTCTTCGAGCCCCGGTAGCAGCTTTTCGACAGTCGCCAGCATTCTCAGCCCTCGGCACTTCGTAGCTTCGACGGCGGTGGATCCACCTCCGTGGTGGCACCGACGAACCCGGCAATCTTCAATGCAAGATCATCGGCGCCCGAGTCCTGGTATTGCACGACCGGCACCTTGTTGTCCAGCGCCGCCGCAATCCAGTCGAACACGTCGACCGCTCGCTCAATCCAGCGAATTTGCTCGGATCGACTGACATCGACCAACTCGCGGCGGCGATCAGGCCGGCTCAGGGCGCGATCGACCAACTCCTCGAGAGGTGCCTTGACGTGGACAACCAGGTCGGGATGAGGCACCAACTCGACGAATCGACGCAGGTCGGGCTCGTTCAAAGGACCGTGGGTGTACACAAAGAGGTAGTAGGCGATGAGAAGGGTCCCCTCGTCAGCGAGGACCAACCGCTCTTTGCCTCTGCGCCTCGCCAATTCGTGCATCCCAACTTTCCGAATGATGCTGCGGTGATAGTTCAGTCGCTCGAATGTGGTTCGGGCGTTCCGACTGAGAACTTGGCGGCTGAAACTGAGAAAGGGTTGATAGCGCGACCAGCCCTTTAGGACGGCGGGGAGGGTGACCACCTCGGCCGCCAGATTTCGGGCCGTGGGCTGAGTCATCCACAGGAGGTGGGGACGGTCCAGCGCCATATCCCAGGCGGTTATCGCCGATGACAGCCTCGCCTGGACAGCTGAGACCAGCCTGGTCTTGCCGGCCCCCGAGGCGCCCATGAATTCAACGATCATTGTCAACCAGTGCTCATCTGGAGGTACGTGCCGGCCGACTCACCTGGCCCGACGATGTGCCGCTCTCCCGGTAGACCTCTTCAACCGCGGCATGCATGATCGGAAGGGTGAATCGAGCCACAACATGTTCACGACCCTTTCGACCAATCCGCGCTCGCTCCTCATGAGGCATCGCCTGGAACCGGCGGATCTCACGAGCGAAGCCGTCGACGTCACCGACCGGAACCAACGGGATGAAGTCGGCTCCGTCGAGGACCTCGCGATGGGGAGGAATATCAGAGAGGATGGCCGGACATTCGGCGGCCAAGGCTTCGATAACTGCCACCGGTAATCCCTCACCGTGGGAAGCCGAGATGAACAAGTCGGCATCAGCACACTGGCGGAACACCGCGTCCCGGGGAATCAGGCCGGTGAGCTCGATCCGTTGGGCGAGGTCAAGTTCTTCCACCTGTCGGGCCAAGGATGACTCCAAGGCTCCCGCCCCGATCAGGGTCATTCTGGCGCGGTCGCTGCCCGCTGCCTCGAAGGCCGAAACCACCGTCGCCGGGTCTTTGACCGCCTCCAATCTGCCGACCGAAATGAGCTTGAAGGGAACGGTGCCGCGACTGCTCGAATGTCCTGCCAACGCCCGATCCACTCTCTCTATATCGGCGGCATTCGGCACCACCCGAGCCCGACGGCGGACGATTCGCCGGAACAACGCCGGAATGCTGTCAAGGGCCGCCTGGCTGCAGAAAATCACCCGACCGTAAGTGACGAGGGAAAAAAGGGTTAACACCTTGTTGTGCAAGGGGTAGTCGTAGAAGGAATCCTGGACGGTGTAGACGAGTGAACGGCGCAGGCGTCGATACCGTCCCCAAGCGAGAAGGGCGACTACGACCAGACCCCCCGACTGGGGGGCATGCACGTGAATGACGTCATGTTGGGCGGCATCAAGAGCGCGGCGGAGTGCTCGAAAGAATCCACCGAGGCTCCCATCTCCGGGGAAGAGACGGATTTCATTGGGGGGAGTCAACTTGGGCGGAAAAAACGTGCAAATGCTGAGATCGCGCTCATGCATCATTGGAAGGCAATGTTCGTTGTATTGACCGTTGGTCTCGCCCAACACAAGGATCAGATGCAAGATGCGAAGGCGCACGTTCTCTGTCATCTGGTCTCCTGTTTGGGACATCGCCGCCGAGAGCTGTGTACGACGATCGGTATGCAGAAATGGGCGGAAACCGCACCCCACAAGACTTGGTTCGCCGGCATGAACTCCCAACCCTGCAGGGATCATGGTAACCCGTCCCGTCAGGTCCAACAATGCCTGTCTGTGATGGGCAGTCAAGGGAGTCACAGGACCGCTGGTACTGTCCGGCGGTGATCGAAAGTGGGGACTCCCTAAAGCTCATAGTCAGCCTGGCCGACCGGCTGGAGGAGCGGGGCGTCAATTATTGCCATTGGAAAAGCAACGCCGGGATTGACCGGGTCATCCGTGGAGAGGGCGATCTCGACCTGCTGGTCGGTAGAGATGACATCGGGGCCTTTCTGGAGGTGCTGGCGAGCCTGCGCTTCGCCCGGGCCGAATCCAAAGGGCGGCTGTCCGTGCCAGGAACCGAACACTTCTACGGCTATGACCTCGAAGCCGACCGCTTTGTTCACATACATGCCCATTACCAGATGATCCTGGGTCATGACCAGACCAAGAATTATCGGCTTCCGGTAGAAGATGCCTACCTGGCGACGTCAAAACGGGAAGGCAGCCTCCGGCTTCCTGATCGGGACTTTGAATTCATCGTTTTCGTCGTTCGCATGATCCTCAAGTATTCGATTTGGGATGAAGTCTTTTGGAACGTGGTCTTGGGTAAGGAGACCCGCCCTAAGGCGGCCGAGCGCCAGGAGCTGGCTGCTTTTGCCGCCAACGTGGATCAGACCCGGGTCGGCATACTTCTTAGAGAACATTTCCCTTACCTGGATGAGGAACTATTCGAAAGCTGCCTGAAGAGCCTCGCCGACGGCACACCGAAACTCGAGCGATTGACCGTTGGCGGACAACTTCGCGACAGGCTGGGGGCCCATGGACGTCACCCGGGTCTGGTCGACACCGGGCTGAGGATATGGCGCCGGGTGGCGGTGTCGGCCCGCAAACGCTTGAGGGGAAGGCCAGTTGGCCGCCTCAGCACGGGGGGAGCGCTGATTGCGGTCATGGGTGGCGATGGGGCCGGCAAGTCCACCGCCCTCGACGAGATCGAGCGGTGGCTGGGCGCCGAGTTCGACGTTCACCGGATCCATCTAGGAAAACCCAGTTGGTCTCTGGTCACCAGGGCGGTGCGTGGCGCACTCCTGGTCCTGACCAAGCTTGAGGCCGCCGCCGGTTCCAAGACCAGGGCGATTGAGCGATACCGCCCGGTGTTTTGGCTGGCGTGCAAGGCGCGGGATCGCTTCCATACCTATCGCAGGGCACGACGATTCGCCACCAACGGTGGAATAGTTATCTCGGACCGATACCCCCACCCGTCGTTGCGGGTCATGGACGCACCCCAAATCGAGCGAATGGTGGCTCAGGGAGTCGACGGGCCATTTGTACGGCGGTTGATGCGGATCGAGCAGGATTATCACAAGGCGATTGGGCTGCCGGAGTTGATGATTGTGTTGAAGCTCGATCCTGAAATTGCGGTGCAACGAAAGACGACCGAATCTGCCGCCAGCGTGCGCCACCGCGGGCAGGAGATCTGGCAGATCGAATGGGCTGATGACGTCCGGGTCATCGACGCAACCCAGTCGAGGGAAGAGGTCGCCCGCCATATCAAAGCGCTGATCTGGTCGAGGCTGACCTGAGCACGGTGCCGCCAGCCGACCACTCACCCTGTCAAATTGTGGAGATTCTGGGTGTGGCAGGCTCCGGTAAATCAACCCTGGTCGGCATCCTATCCAGTCGAGTTCCGGGAGGTGAGGTCGTGCCATTCCTCGATACGCGCCGGCCAGCCCACCTTCCATATGTTCTGTACAGCCTCCCCCGGGTCATACCGGTTTTCTTGGTAGGTCTCGTGCGGGCGCCGAGAATCACCTGGCGCGAGGCCAAACTCCTGATGTACGTGACCGAATGGCGGCGATACCTAATCCGCCTCTGCCGGCTTCGATCGGGGCTGCTATTGATGGACCAGGGCCCGGTGTATGCCATGGGACGGCTCGAGGCCCATGCACGGCCCTACACCACGTCTCGACCGTACCTCAGTTGGCGCCGTCGCCTGACCGCGACCTGGGCGAGGACACTGGACCACGTTGTCTTGCTAGACGCGCCGGACTCCACCTTGCTGGAGCGGATCAATCGCCGCCAGCAGGCCCACGAAGCGAAGGGCCGATCGATCGAGACCGGCTCCAGATTCCTCGAAAGCCATCGGCGGGCATTCGACGAAACCCTGGGGCGCTTGGCCGAGATGGGCACCGTTGATGTTCGCCGGATGAACAGCGCGACCCGGTCACCCACCGCCTTGGCCGATGAGGTCATTGACATCATGAGTCCGGCGCACCGCCAGCAGGGGAAGTCGAAGAAATGAGCATCAAACGCCAGGCAGCCCGAGGAGTCTTCTGGTCGGCAGCCGGCAACTGGGGTTACCAACTCTCCACCTTTGTGGTCTTCGTGGTCCTTTCGCGACTTCTGACGCCGGCTGCGTTCGGAACGGTGGCCATCGCCATCGTTTTCACCACCTTCACCAGAGTGCTCACCGAACAAGGCCTGGCGGATGCCATCGTGCAACGGCCCAGCGTCGACCGGCGCCAACTTGACACCGCATTCTGGGCAAACGTTGGGGTGGCCACCATTCTCATGGCGGCCTTGATGATCTCCGCCCGGCCAATCGCCGGCGCGTTCGACGACGCCACCCTGGCGCCGGTCTTGTGGTGGCTCTCGCTGACCCTTCCAATCAGCAGCCTTCAAACCGTGCAAAGGGCCCTCCTTCAAAAGGAGATGGCCTTCGCCAGCCTGACGCTGCGTTCTGTGGCTGCCAACGTGGCAGGAGGGGCAGCCGGCATCACCGCGGCTTTGGCCGGGATGGGGGTGTGGGCGCTGGTCATTCAGGACCTGACTGGAGCCGTCGTGAACACCGTGACGATTTGGGCGGTGGCCGACTGGCGGCCCGGGTTCACCTTTTCAAAGGCCGACCTGAAAAGCCTCTCCTCCTTCGGCGTCCATGTGCTCGGTTTCAAGGTGCTTCAGTTCTTCACCCGCCGATCGGACGATCTGTTGATCGGTTACTTCCTCGGATCCGCGCTCCTTGGCCTCTACACGGTCGCGTATCGACTTCTAAGGATCATGATCAACGTCACCACCAACGTGATCGGCGCGGTCGCATTCCCCGTGTTTTCACGCATACAGGAGCAGCGGGAGAAGGTGCAACGCGCCTATTACAAGTCAATCGGGCTGACCAGCTTTCTTGCCTTCCCGGCCTTCGTGGGAGTAATGGTCACCGCCCCCCAACTGGTGCCTCTGATCTTCGGTGCTAAATGGATCGAGGCGGTGCCCGTGATGCAGATCCTTTCTTTCGCCGGGCTTCTCGAGGCGGTGCTTCATGCGCCGGGGGTGGCGATGAAGGCCCTCGGTAAGCCGTCCTGGCGGCTGGCCATAGCTGCCTTGACGACGGTGGTGACCGTCGCCGGATTCCTGATCTCGGTGAGATGGGGAATCGTGGCCGTGGCGACCGCCTTCGTCGTCATCAACTACCTGCTCTCACCTATAACCCTCCGGGCCGCCCATCGCCTGATAGGGGCCGACGGTCGGGTGCTCGCCCGCCATGTCTTCCCGCCTCTGGCCGCATCGGTAGGGATGGCCCTGGCCATCGCGGGTCTGAAGTTGCTGCTCGGTGACGCTGCCCTCTGGATTCAAGTCGTGGTCTATCTGGGGGCAGGCGCAGCCGTTTACCTGGGCCTCATCAGGCTCATCGATCGGCGCCTTCTCAAAGAGGCAGTCGGCCTCGTGCGTCTAGCGCTGCCCTCCCGACCCGGCTCCTAACGGTTTCTGCGTAAGAAGCCGTCGCATAGCGACGGCTTTTTACGCAGAAACCGGGGCTATTCGGCCGGAGGGGTGGTCCCGTATACAGCCGGGTTCAACTCGTAGGCTCTTGCTTCGAGCTCCAGCGCCGCGGCCCTGGCGGCGGCCAGCTCCTCGGGGCTGAGTTGGCGGATCTCGACGAGTTCCAGGGTCTCCTGGTCGGGGTCGGGGCCTTTCCATCCAACCTGCACCAAACCGACCCCCGGGGCATAGCTCTTTACCTGGAAGAAGTGGGGCTCGACCAGGGAGAACTCGTCGATCACCACGATGTCTTCGTAGCAGCCACTGGCAACGCAGGTGCTCTCCCCCACCGCAAATACTTGCCCGCGGTCGTACCACTCGACCGCCGGGCCCCACCCCTGAGCGTAACTCGGAGTGCCCAGCTCGGGGTCGGCGGGAAGGATGATGCCCGGTCGCGCATCCTGGAATCCGGAGATCCAGGCAGGGGTGGCGACGATCTCACCGTTTTCGTATTCCTCCGGGTATTCGCCGAGCAACCAGACGTTGCCCAGGTCGTCTTCGGCGAAGAAGGCGATCTCGGCCTCGAGGATCTCGCCCTCCTGGTAGTCCTCCTCCCAAAGGACAACAGTCCTCACGTCGCCGATCTGTTTGGTCAGATCGGTCACCGTCCACACCACCCGGTGAGGGATCTCCTCACCATCGGCGATCGTGAAGCCTTCGTAGATGAGCTGGCTTCCCGGTGGCATCGGCAGGAATTGGTTGGTGATGTCGGTGGGTGAGCCGAACTGGCCCGGGTCAAACGGTTCGAAGAGCTCCTCATCGGTCGAGTCGCCGGTGGTGGTGGTCACCGCCTGCCCTCCCCCGCAGGCGATGACGGTGAGAACCAGTCCCACCGCCATCGCCTTTCCCCCTCGTCTTTTCGAATCCATCTCTCCCCCTCCCTTTAAGCGGCGGCCGGCGCCGGGACGGCGCCATTCCTCGACTTGGCGAATCGCAGGTAGAGGGACGGGACCACGAACAGGTTGAGGATGGTGGCGGTGATGAGGCCTCCGAAGATCACGATCGCCATTGGATACTCGATCTCCTGACCGGGGATATTCCCCGAAACGATCAGGGGAATGAGCGCCAATCCGGTCGTGAGCACGGTCATCATGATCGGCACCACCCGTTCCAGGGCCCCCCTGAGGATCAGCTCGGGGCCGAAAGACATGCCTTCCTCGCGTTCCAGGTGCTGGTAGTGACTGATGAGCATGATGCCGTTTCTGGCCACGATTCCGAGGACGGTGAAGAAACCGACCAGCGATCCCAGCGAGATCACCCCTCCGCCCAGGTAGGCGGCCAATACCCCGCCGATGAGGGCAATCGGGAGAGTGGCGAAGGAGAGCAAGGCCAGCCGCCAGCTGCCAAAAGAGGCCTGCAGTAGGAGCAACACTCCGATTCCGGCAGCCACCGCGAAAGTCAACAGACGATTCTGGGCTGTCTGCCGCTCGGTGTATTCGCCCAACATCTCTGCCCGGTATTCCAGCGGAAAGTCGACCTGCGCGAGGGCATCTTGCACATCGGCGACAACCGATCCCAGGTCGCGGGACCCGTCGATGTTGGCGCCGACGTCGATGTTCCGGGTGAGAGCCTCGTGATGGATCACGTTGGGGGTACCGACGATCGTCACATCGGCGACATCTTTGAGCAGCACGTATTGGTCGGTCGGTGTGTCAAGCAGCAGATTCTCGAGGTCCGTCAGGTCCTGGCGGGTCTCGGGGATGCTCCACACCTGTACGTCGTACGCCCGGCCGCCGGCGAAAATGTCGCCCGCCTCCTCGCCTGCCACCAGACGTGAGGCCGCTCGGCGGACGTCGCCCGGCTTGAGCCCGTACTTCTGGGCGGCCTCCAGATCGACCACGACCTGCACCTGAGGAACGTCTTCCTGGTGATCGACGTGATTCTCGACTATCCCCGGGATGGCGCCGAGGATGTCGTTGATCTCTGCCCCCTTGGCTCGCAGCGTTTCCAGCTCCGGGCCGTAAAGGCGGATGGTGATGGCCTCGCTGGTCCCGGTGAGAACCTCCCTGATCCGTTCCTTCAGATAGGTCAAAACGTCTCGGTACAACCCTGGATAGCCGTCGACTACCTCCTGAATCTTGGCGAGCGTCTCGTCGTAGTTCACCGAAGGGTCAACGCTGACCCAGTTCTCGCCGAAGTCGATTCCGACCACCTCGTCCATCAGAAGCGCCTGACCGATGTGCGACCCGGCGTTGCGAACTCCGGGAATGGTCAACAGCTCGGCGTTGACCAGTTTGGTGATCCTCACCATCTCAGGATGTCCGGTGCCTGGCTTGGTCAGCCAGTGCATGAGGAAGTCCCTCTCCTTGAAGGTGGGAAGCAGTGAGTGTCCGAGGAACGGGAGGGCCGCCACCCCAAGCATCAATGTGAGGCCTGCGCCGGCGTAGGCGCGGCGGGGACGGTTGACGATCCTCGACAGGATCGCCTGGTAAGCCCGTTTCAGCGGTGCAATCAGCGGAGACTCCTTGTGCTGCAGGGAAGCATGGGAGCGGAAGAAGATCAGGCACATGGCCGGAGTGACGGTGAGTGCCACCACCATCGACGCCAGCAGGGCCAGGGCATACGAGGTGACCAGTGGCCGGAAGAACGAGCCGGAAAGGCCCACCAGCATGAAGATCGGCGCCACCGCCACCACCTCGATCAAGGTGGCGTAAACGATGGCGCTCCTCACCTCGAGCGATGCCGACAGTACCACTCGGGCGGTTGATACCTTCCCGCCTTGAGCACGCGCTTCCCGCAGCCGGCGCACGACATTCTCGACGTCGATGATGGCATCGTCGACGATGTCACCGAGGGCGATGACGAAACCGGCCAGAATCATGGTGTTGATGGTGGTGCCCCGAGCGTGGAGCACCAGCCCGGCCGCCACCAACGACAAGGGGATCGCCACCACGCTGATCAGTGCCGTCCTCCACTCGTAGAGGAACAGACCCAGCATGAGGATCATCATCAAGGCGCCGATGACCATCGCCGAGTTGAGGTTGGCGATAGCATCTTCGATGAAGGTGGCCGGCCGGAAGATCTGAGCGTCAATGGCGATTCCGGGAAGGCCCGGTGCCAGTTCGGCGAGAGCGGCGTCGATCCCTCTCGTGACGTCGACAGTGTTTGCCCAGGGCAGCTTCTCGACGATCAGCATCAGCCCGTCACCATCATTGATCACCGCATCACCCGGCAGGGCCTGATGATCTCGGACGAGATCGGCAACGTCGCTCAGCTTGATCGTCCGATCATCGCCGGTCTGGATGGCCACGTCGGCCAGATCTTCAACTTTGACAATGGGGGCTATGTAGTGAACTCCCAGCCGCTGCTCGGAGGTCTCGATCCAACCGCCTCTGCCGATGAACCGGCCTTCCGAGTATTGGAGCAACCCGGCGTCGAGGGCATCGGCGACCGCAGTCATTACCTCCTCGAGCTTTACCTCCTGGGCTCGCATCCGCTGAGGGTCGACCTGGACTTGGAGCATCTCCAGGCGTTCGCCCCAGATCGGCACGTTGGCCACTCCGGGCACCCGCATCAGCCGCGTCCTGATCTTCCAGTAGGTGGTCATGGAAAGATCCATCAGATCGAGCTCGGGATCGGTCGAGGTGAGTCCGATCTTCAACACCCGGCTGGTGGCCGAAAGCGGCTGGATCATGAACGGAGGGCTCGCCCAGCTCGGCAAAGTCGGAATGATGGTCGCGATGCGCTCCGCCACCAGCTGGCGTGCGGTCAGCAGGTCGGTTCCCCTGGTGAAGATGAGCTCGATCGATGAGAGTTGCTCAACCGACTTCGACCTGAGAGTGTCGAGGCCGGGGATCCCGTTGAGCGCCTGCTCCAGCGGGATCGTCACCAGAGACTCAACCTCGGAGGCGGAGAGGCCCAGCGAGGGGGTCTGTACCTCCACCCGAGGCGGGGCAAACTCGGGGAAGACGTCAATGTTGGCGTCGCGCAGCTGCAACGTGCCGAAGAACATCAAGGCCGCCGCCAGCCCCACGACGACGAAGCGGAACTTGAGGCTCGAGCCGACTACCCAGCGAAGCATTGCCAGTCTCCCTTAGTTTCAACCGCCATCACTTTCCGATCCCCGTTTCAGCGCCGTAAAGCTCCGGCACCCCAACGATCACCACCGCCGTCCCTACCACCGGCCCACCCGTCAGGAAGGCCTGACCGTCGTCCTCATGAGCCAGCTCGATTTGGTGGCGCAGGTAGACCAGCGGCTCCGGATTGGTGTAGAGCCAAAAGGTGCCGGTGGCGTCGACGACTATTGCCGCACTTGGCACCACCAGGAACTCACCTTGTTCCACGACCGCGGTCGTCTGGATGTCGAGCCTTTCAACGGCCTTCTCAGTCAGGGTGAGCTTTTGGACCTCATCCGAGTAATCGTCGATGGTGACCGGCTCAACGATCTTGTGCTTATCGGATACCGTCCCACCGCAGGCCGCCATCAGCAGCCCGGCGGCGGCGAGGCCGGCGATCAGACGAACCCGCCTCATGGCCGCACCTCCGCTCCCTTCAGGTCGGGAATGCCGGTGATGTCGCCCGCCAGTTCCTCGGACGAGAGGTCGGGCTCCGACACGAATCCAAAGCGCAGATAGAGGGCCGGCAGCACCAGCAGCGCCACCAGGGTTGAAGTGACCAGACCACCGAACATCACGAGCGCCATTGGTTGAACTATTTCGAGACCCGCCCGATTGCCCATCACCGCCATCGGGATGATGACGACGGCGGTGGCGATGGCAGTAATCAGGATGGATCCGCCCAGCTCGCGGGTTCCCTGGTTGACAACCTCAGGCCCGAAGATCACGCCTTCCCGCTCGAGGCGCTGATAACGCTTGATCATCGCGATGCCGTTGCGGGTGGTAAAGCCGATGATGGCAAGGAAGCCGGCCAATGAGCCGAGCCGGAGTGTCCGTCCGTCAAGGAGCAGGGCCAACACCCCACCAGCCAACGCGACCGGCAGTGTCAGGAAAGCGAGGAGGGCGAGGCGCCAGCTGGAGAAGGCGGCTTGCAGTAGCAGCAACACCCCGATGATGACTGCCAAGGTGACGAGCGCCAGTTGGCCCTGTGCCGCCCGCTGCTCGGCGGGCGCCGACAGCAACTCGGCGTGATATTCATAGGCGAATTCCATGCCTGCCAGGCCCCGATCGACCTCGGCCAGGACGTCGTTGAGTGACCGGCCGTTGACGCCCGCCGCCACGTCCAGGTACCGCTCGACCGACTCGTGGCGTATGACTGTGGGCCGTGGCACGACTCTCACGTCGGCGACCTCACCCACCCGAACGTGTTCCCCGGTGGGTGTGTCGATCAGAAGGTTGCGGACATCGTCTTCGGTTTGGCGGATGGCGGGGGTGCCCCACACCACGACGTCGAAGACTTTTTGCTCCTCGAACAGGTTGCCGACGGTGATGCCCGACAGCAGTACAGCCGCCGCTCGCCGAACATCGCCTGGCTTGATGCCGGCAGCCTGGGCGCGATCGAGGTCGACCTCGACCTCGATGATCGGCTCGTTGGCCGGGAGCTGAACCTGCGGTTCACCGATGCCGGAGATCGCCGCCATCATCGACCTGACCTCTTCCGCTTGTGCTTCGAGCACGGCGGGTTCCTGGCCGTAGACCCTGACCACTACCTCCTCCCGGCGGCCCTGGAGCACCGTAGTGATCCGCTGCTCCGAGTAGGTGAGCACGTCGCTTGAGATCTGTGTGTTGCCGGACGCAACCTCTTCGATCGCCGACAGGGTGGCGTCGTAATCAGCGTCTGGAGCGATGCTGACCCAGATTTCACCTTCGTTTACGTTGACCAACTGATCGGAGGTGATCGCCCGGCCAACATGAGCACCCACGTTTCCGACTCCGGGACGAGCGCTCAGCTCATCCACCAACTGGCGGGTGATTTGATTCATCTGGCCGAGCGAGGTGC
>JBQTHI010000166.1:0-4647 GCA_052390035.1 Actinomycetota bacterium
CAAGACCAGGCTCCACCTTTCTCTCGCGGTATGTCCAAGAAACCCAAAGTACGGAACGTTCTTTCTACCGCCTTTCGGGAAAAAGGGAGCACGTCAGCGAACGAGCGTCGTCGCGACGCTCGCCAAAGTGACGGTCCCTACCACAGCCGGGTGATTCCCGGGAACGCCTCAAAACGGCGGTCGAAGGTCATGATTCGAGTTATGCCGACACCCTCCATTGTTGCCAGGTGCAACGCGTCGCGAGCACTCAATCCGAGCCCGGACAGGACGATCGTTTTTGCCCTTTCGACACTCGCCAGTTCGACTGGGATCACCTCATCCACCACGCCCAGCAACGAATCGAACGCGGGCTGGATGGCATCGACCCGTCCAGTGGCGACGTAACGACGGAGGATCTCCTGGAAGACCTCTGCGTCGGTCACCAATCGATCCGAACTCGCCACCGCCGATTCCAGCAACACGCGAGCACGTTGCTTGAGCGGATGTGTCGCGCCCACTATGTACATGGGGATGTTGGAGTCGACGAAGATCACAAGCCGGTTGTGTAGCCAGACTCGATCTGTGCGAGCATCTCCTCCATGTCAGCGGTGGGGAAGTGGTGTCGGAAGCTCGCTTCGATAGCGGCCAACTTGCGACCCTCATCAACCGCAGGAGCGGCCCTCCGGGCATTCCGAAGCACCTGGCGTACCCATTCGGAAACCGTTAATCCGGCCCGCTTCGCTACACGCCTGATTTCCCGCAGCTCGGAAACCTCCATGACGACCTGAAGGCGCACCTTACTCATTTGTGTGAGTATAAACGCGTACTAGAGATGAGTGAGCGGGGCATATGCGTTGCCTTCCCCTGGAGTCTGCTTGTCAAGGGTGCCGCGCCGTCGGCGCCACGAGCTCGGCTTCAAGCCCCGGGAACGGAACCTCCTAGCTGCGTCCTAACAGAGGACGTAGGCGCCGGCGGTGGGGAGGTCGGCGACTAGGGCGTGTACTGGAACTCGAATACCCTCTGCCGGCCGTAGGTGTCGAAGACTTTCACGGGGAACACTCGGCCCGGTTCGGCGGTAGGGAAGAAAACCTGGAGTTCCCATTGGCCCTCCGAGTTGACCATGACCGAGCCCGACCCGAACTCCGATTGGACATGAATAGTCGAGCCTGGTTGGCCCGTGCCGTAATAGATGTCGTATGGAGGGGTCAGGTTGCATGTTCCGAACATGGCATGGGCTTCGAAGACGGACGGTTCCTTTTCGACCACGGTCGGCGTGGTCGTTGCCGGTTCCGAGTAATAGACCGTGATTGCCGCGTACGACTCGTTTCCGGCACCGTCTCGGGCGGTGAGGCGGACCGGGTTGGCACCTTCCGACAGGATCAACACGATTTGCCACGAGCCCCCGGCGTCGACCGCAGCCTCAAACTGTCCGGCGAAGACCTCGGTGCCTGGTTCGGTCGTGCCGGCAAAGGTGACGTTCCGCTCGGTGAATTCCATGCCGTCTTCCGGAGAGGTGACGTGGAGGAACGGGGGAGTGGTGTCCGGGGGCACAGGCGCGGGGGAGGACGTCTTGGGTGGTATCGACGAGATCGGCAGGCGCGAAGACGTCGTCGGCGGAGCCTCGGCGGTTGTCGACGTAACCGCCGGTGCATTTGACCCAGGTCCGGGGAGCGTGGTCGGAACGGTGACCGGCGGAGTCTCGATAACCAAAGCCAGACCGACAGCCGCGGCCATGACGAAGCAGGCCGCCAGGAACGCAAGACGTGCCAACGAGCGAGGTCGTAGCTGGCCCGGCACCGAAGGATTGAGGGGAGCAGCCTCAACCGCCGCCTTGAGGTTGGCGGCCGCCCGGCGGGCGATCACATCGAGATCAAGACTCACGTGTGACCCCCAGCTTGGTGGCGAGCGTCTGTCGACCTCGGAACAGGTGTACCTTGGCAGTGCTCGTGCTGCAATCGAGAATTTCAGAGATCTCGGCTATCGAGTGGTCCTCAAGGTAGAAGAGGGCGATGGCCTGCGCCTGTTTCTGCGGCAACTCCCGCACTAGATCCCAAAATCGCTCATCTGCCGGTTCGAGCGGCGGCAAGGACTCCTGGCGCTGGCCTGCCAACCGGCCCAGGGCTTTCAACTCGGCGGTTCTTCGGCGAAAGGCTGACACGGCCATGTTGGCCAACACCCTCCGCACCCATGCCTCCGGTTTCTCGTACCAGCCGATCTGTTCCCACCTTTGCTGCGCTGCGATGAATGCCTCCTGTGCAAGGTCTTCGGCGCCGAGGCGGCTTCCGGAGAGGGCATAAGCCAGGGCCACCACCCCCCGGTATTCCCGGCGGTAGAAGCTTTCGAACGCCTCCACAACCACGACAGGTGTGTCGTCGCCGGCGTTTGCCTGACTTGGAGTCCGTGCCGTCACGATGAACTCGCATCGGCAGGGGTTCGGGTTTACCTGAGTAGGTCGTAAACCTCAACCCCGGTTGATGCGAGTGACTCACTGCGGGGCGGGAGGGGATGCCAGGAACTAGCCAGCGAGATGAGATTGGGGAGTTCGAGCATGCGCCGATGGTTCACATTCGTGGTGGGTTTGACGGTGGTCGTGATCACCGGTGTCGCTTTTGGGCTGACCGGGGACGAGCTGGGGGTCCAACACGACGCCATCGATCGGGAGGTCGAGAAAGTGGTCGACCCGGTCGAGCCGAGCACGACGCGTGCAGCAGAACCTGCCGCCTTCGATATTCAAGAGAGCAACGATGCGAAAGCGGCTGAAGAGACACCATCCAAAGAGGTGACGCTCACCGATGAGCCAATCAACCAGAACCTTCCGGGCGAAGAGGTCGACACCACGCCGCCCGAGATGGTCATCCTCCACCCGACGGATGGGCAGGTGTTGGAGACCAAAGAGGTGGTTTTCGAGGGCAGGACCCAACCCGGAGCTCGGGTATTTGCCGGTCCCTACGAGGCCGAAGTCAACGCCGATGGGGGTTGGCGGATTGTGCTCTGGCTTTCCCCTGGGACCCACCACGCCGTGCTGTACGCCAAAGATCAGGCTGGCAACATTGCCGAGGCGGGAGTCAACGTGACCTACCGAGCCCCGGTGCCGAAGGAAGAAGAGGACAAGGAGGAGGCGCCCTCCGAATGGGTGTTTGCGGCGCATCAGGTTTATGGTGAATGTTCGGAGAATCCCCCCTACGACGTTTTCCATGGGACGGGCACGCCCGGAACCAGCATCAAAGTGATCTCCGAATACGGCGATGGCGTGACCGAGGTCAACGACCATGGCGAGTGGGAGATCAAGGTCGTCTTTGAGGGGGCACCGCTGGGTCAGGCCATCCTGGTCAAGGTATTGGACGAACTAGGCCCTGCCCAGGTGTTCGAGTTCACCCGCGTCGGTTGATCATCCATTCGTTGGAGGGACGAGGTCGCTCCGAGTCAGGAGCAGCCTCAGGGTCGCGAGCGCTTCGGGCGCCGACCAGATAGGTCGATGTTCCGACCGCTTCAGGGAAAATTAACCAGACAAGACCGCCCCCGCCGAGCCGGCGTCGTACACTCGTCGACACTCCCTCAGGTGGGGGGACGCCGGGAGAATGGCCCTACGAGTCGAAGGATGGTTCTGATGGTCAAGCTCCAATGGCGTTATTGGTTGACAGTGTCGCTCCTGATCGGTTCGGTGGCGTGTGGCGGGACGGCGGCGACCACGACCGGAGCCCCTCCGGCGACCACCGCGGCGCCGGCAGCGACGACGGCCGCTCCCCCGGCCACGACTGCCGCTGCTCCCGGCGAGTTGTCCGTCCTTGAATGGGCGTTCTACGAAGTACCGGAGATGTGGGTGGAGTTCGGCGCGGCCCACCCCGAGACCGAGGTGATCTTCAACTTCGGCGCGTCCGACGCTGATATCTACGCCAAGGTGCTAGCCGGGTCCGGAGAGGACATCTTCCACTTCTACACGCCGTACCTCCAGTTCTATGTCGACGAGGGCCTCGTCCAGCCGATCGACACCTCACGCATGTCGAACTGGGACAAGGTGCCGGTCGGCTTCCAGGAATCGTGCACGATCGACGGTGTGGTCTACTGCGTCCCCTGGGACTGGGGCTTCACCTCGGTTCTCTATCGGACTGACAACATCCCCGAAGGCGTCGACTCTTGGACGGCCCTCTTCGATGAGGCATATGCGGGCCACATTTCGATGTGGGATGACGGTCCGGGCGCCGTGTCGATTGGCGCCTACATCCTCGGCACCGACGAAGCCAACGTCGCCGATGACCAGTTGGCCGAAATCAAGCAGATGTGGATCGACCAACGGGACGTCAACCTGTTCTATTGGGTGGATGAAGCCGAGCTCGAAGCCGCTTTCACGGGCGGCGACGTATGGGCGGCATACGCCTGGAACGGAGCTTATTACCGGCTGTTATCGGCGGGAGTGCCGGTGGCGTATGCCGATCCCACCGAAGGACGGAACAGCTGGGTGGGTCAATACGCCATCTCGGCGACAACCGGCAGCTATGACCTGGCCCTCGAATTTCTCGACGGAAAGCTAGGTGAAGAAACTGCGACCCATCTGCTGGTCGACTACGCCTATGGGCACGTCGTTCCGGAGTACTTTTCGGTGGTCGAGGATGCGAACCTGATCACCGCCCTGTCTCTCGATGACCCTTCAATTCTTGACCGGACCAACTT
>JBQTHI010000167.1:0-14387 GCA_052390035.1 Actinomycetota bacterium
CCACAAAGGGCAACGTGACGCTGGCCAGACCGCGGGCGTTGAAGTCCGGCTGGGCGTTGGCGAAACTCGAGGCGGCGAGCACATCACCGAGGCCAACGGCCGCCACCAGGGTCGTGTCCTTAAACAGGCTGATGAACTGGCCCACCATCGCCGGGATCGTGGCACGCAACGCCTGGGGCAGCACGATCAATCGGGTCGTCTTCCATCCAGGCAAACCGAGTGACTGCGCAGCCTCCGTCTGACCCCGCGGAACGGCTTGCAAGCCTCCCCTGATCACCTCGGCGATGTACGCGGCCTCGAACATGGTGATTGCCACCAACACTCGGGTGACGTCCGAGGGCCGCAGGTCAGAAGGAAGGAAAAAGCCGAGGGCAAACACTCCCATCAAGAGCAGCGTGATAAGCGGGACACCTCGGACAAGCTCGATATAGCCGACCGAGATGGCCCGCACGATAGGGAGTGTGGACCTGCGTCCCAACGCGAGCAGCATCCCGATCGGGAAAGCGAAGAGGATTCCGGCGACGGTGAGAAAGAGGTTGAGCATGAAACCGCCCCACGTATCCCATCCCAGACCCGATGAGCTCAGCACGAAGTAGGCGGCCAGCGGCATCAACGCCACCACACCTCTGAGCCAGACTCGAGGGCCGGTGGGAAGGGCCACCGCGGTCAGGTATCCACCGATCAAGACGCCGATCGCCGCCGCGGTCACCAACAGCGGCCGGATGGTTTCGGTGAGCCCGAGGCAAACAACGACTAGAAGGGCCAGCGGCCAGAAACGGCGCAGGGCATGCCACCCCCCCCGGAGCCCGAGCCGGGCGGGACTCGACATCCCCGCCTGGAGGGCACGTTCGGTGGTGCCTGCTCGTATCAAACCGGCCACCGCCCCGACCATGGCGGCGAGAATCCACCCTGCCACCGCCACTCGCCACAGCTGGCTGCGGGGAAAAGCCCCGACCATGAAAAGGGCCAGGTTGACTCGGAGGATGCGGAACTCGGAATTGACCATGAAGCGGATCGCACCCGCGGTGAGTAAGGCGAATCCTCCTCCGGTCAGCACGGTGAGGACAGAGTCGAGGGGCGTAGAAAAGAGATGCGATCGTGCCCATGAGAGAGCAGTCGAGGGCCGCCGGCCAGCCGCGGGAGATGCCGCCACCATCAGCGGGTCACCAACCTCAACCGGCGGTTATAGATGTTCACCAGTAAAGAGATGCCGAGGCTGAACACGAGGTAGGCGGCCATCAACAAGAGGATCGACTGGGGAGCCGGTTGACCGTTACCAATCGCCTGAAAGGCGATGAGGGTGACCTCGGCGAAACCGATGGCAATCGCCAAGGAGGTGTTCTTTACGTAGTTCAGGTATTGGTTGATGATCGGCGGTAGGGCGATGCGGAGGGCCTGGGGAAGGACCACGAACCGAAGTCTCTGGAACCCTGACAAAGCAAGTGCATTGGCGGCCTCGGTCTGGCCTTTGGGCACGGCTTGAATCGAACCCCGAATGATCTCGGCCACATGGCTAGAGGTGTAAAGAGTCAGGGCGCCCATCAGGGCGAAGTAGGCGCCGAGCCCGCGAAATCCCCCGGTCACCACCCGGCCCTCCAGGTTCGGCCTGCTCAGCGTGAGAGGCTGACCAAGAGCGACATAAGAAACCAGACCGACCAGGCCGAGAAGACCCAGGCTCCACATCCAACGGTGATGGGGGGCACCGGTCCTTTCTTGCACCCTGGTCCTCCACCACCACAACCCTGCAGAGACCAACGCTGTGATGCCGAGCAAGGTCATCAAGGTCGAGTGGTTGGGACCGGCGCTGAACCCGGGTACGTGAATCTCGAGGTTGCTGATCACGAACCAGCCGAAAGGCGTCGCCGGCCCCCGGGCGGGTGGCAGGCGGAGGATCACAGCTTGAAAGGCAAAAATCACCAGTAACAGGGGGGGAAGATTGCGCAGGACCTCGACATAGAGGGCGGCGGCCTTGGCGATGAGCCAGTTGGTCGACAGGCGGGCGGTCCCCACCAGCACTCCCAGCACAGTGAGAAGGGGCAGTCCGACCACGGCCAGGGCAAAGGTGTTGCGAACGCCGTTGAGAAGGGCCGCCAGCACCGACGATCCCGGGTTGAAATCCGATCCGGCGATCCGGACCCCGAAAGGCTGGCTGAGAAACTGAAACCCTGTGCGGATCCCCCGCGCCCGGAGATTGTTGGTCAAGTTGAACCAGAGGACGTAGAAGATGATCCCCACCGCCACGAGCGCCGCCAATTGCAAGACCACCCTGATAACCCGAACGTCGCGCCATAGGGGAGTGCGGCGGGTAGATCGGCTCGTGGTGGGCATCGATGCCGTCTTACTCCTGACCTGGAACCCGCCCCGGGCGCCGGGGCGGGTTCACAGTCACGGTCGAGGGTGGATTATCTGAAAGGCGGCGAATAGATCAGCCCGCCCTGGGTCCAGAGGTCGTTGATGCCACGGCTGAGGCCCAGGGGAGTATCGGGCCCGACGTTGCGATCAAAGATCTCGCCATAGTTGCCGACCGCCCTGATGACGTTGGCAGCCCATCCTTCAGGAAGACCCAGACCTGCGTCAAAGATCGTCGGTCCGCTGTCGCCTTCGATCTCGAGGCCGAGCAGACGCCGGATCTCGGTGCTCTCGGTATCGGTGAACGAGTCGACGTTGCCGGAGTTGATTCCCAACTCTTCGGCGATGATGGTTGCATTGATCACCCAGTCGATCGCCTGGGCCCACTGGGAGTCACCGTCGAGCACGGCCGGTCCGAGGGGCTCCTTGGAGAAGGTCTCATCGAGGATGGTCAATGCAGCCGGGCCTCCCTCTGCCTCAGGGAATGCCGATCTGACGCCGGCCAGCTGCGACTTGTCGGATGTCCAACCGTCGCATTGTCCGGCGACGAAAGCCGGCTGAAGCACCTCGTTCTCCTCGAAGGTCAGCGGTTCGTAGGGAATGTCAGCGAACCTCGTAGCCAGATTCAGCTCGGTGGTAGTACCCGAGAGGACGCAGATGGCAGTGTTCGCCATATCCTCCATGGTCGTGAACCCGGAATCGGAGCGGACCATCATCCCCTGTCCGTCATAAAACGTGGTTCGCAGGAAGGTGGCTGCCTCGCCACCGTCTCGGCTGGCGGTATAGGTGGTGTTGCGGATCAGCACATCGATCTCCCCTGCCTGGAGGGCAGTAAATCTCTGCTGGGCCGTGAGCGGCACATATTCGACGGCTTCGGGATCACCGAGCACGGCGGCTGCCACTGCCCGGCAGAAGTCGATGTCAAAGCCCGAGCGAGTTCCATCGGGGTTGAGGAATCCGAACCCCGGAACCGCTTCGTTAACTCCGCATCGCACCGCCCCGCGTTCCATTACATCGGCCAGACGCGACCCGGTGGGAGCAGGCGCCGGAGTGGTGTCACCGGTAGCGGCAGTCGTAGCGGGCCCACCGGCGGCGGTGGTGGCAGGACCCCCGGCTGCGGCGGTGGTGGTGGTAGCGGCCTGCGTACACCCGACCATCACCAAGGCCAGCATCAACAGTGCCGGCAGCAGTTTGTTGCTCATTTAGACCTCCTCGGTTACAGACGACGGGTTTGGCGGCCAAACCCATCGCCCGACCCTAGTCAGCCCAAAGGCAGGAGGCGGGGGAGAGGGCCGACTCGCCCGGGCCCTCCCCGACGGTGTCAGGCTGGCGACCGGCCGGGGCGCCTGGTCCAGAGGGCGGCCATAATGGGGGGACGGAACCGATGCTCGACCTCGCCGACGCCGACCTCCTGAAATCGACCTCCCGCGGTGACTCCGAGTGTTTCGCGTCCTTCTTTCGACGCCACGTGGGATCGGTCACCCTCTATGCGGTACGGCGCTGCCCCAATCCGGAGGATGTGGGCGATCTGGTCGCAGAGACGTTTCTGGTCGCGCTTCAGGCCTCTGGCCGCTACATCCCGGAGCACGACTCGGCCCTTCCGTGGCTGTTTGGAATAGCGCGCCGGGTCCTCGCCAAGCAGCGGCGAAAGCTGGCAGGTGCCCGCCGGCTTCTCATCAAGACCAGCAACACTCATCTGTTGTTCACCGCCTCCGAAGAGGACGACATCGCTGCTGCGATCGACGCGGCTCGCCAATCGGCGCTCATCGAGGCTGCCCTGGGGAGCCTCAGTAAGGCCGAGCGCGAGGTGGTCGAACTGGTTGCCTACGACGGCCTTTCCCCCTCAGAAGTGGCAGTGGCATTAAGGGTGACTCCAAACGCCGCCCGCCTCCGGCTCTCCCGGGCGCGGCGTCACCTCCGGTTGGTCCTCGATCCCCCTCTCGAAGCCGAGCCCGGCCATGCGTTCTGATCCTCGAAATTTGCGAATGCGACGGCCGGATGAACCCGCGGTGCCCGGGTTCCGCGATCTTCTGGAGTCCCTCCTTCGCGAGGAGATCACCCGCAATCCTCCTCGACCGGCCCGCCGTCGTCGGCTTCCGATCGTGCGGTTCATGGCTCGTCCGGTGATGCCCGGCGTCATGGCCTTCGCCCTGGCGGTTGCCCTGTTGGGTGCATTACGCCCGCTTCCCACCCGGCCAGTGGTCCCGATCGCCACCGAAGTGCAGTAAGAGGCGCCCCGCCAATATTGGGTACTGATCGCCCCGGTCGCCGACCCGCAGCCGATCTACATGCCGCAGGAAATCATTACCCGAGTGCCCCGATTTGTGAACTTCGTTTCGCCCACCGCCGCCGCCGAGCCCGACACGGACGTCATTCTCCCCGAGCGGGTCTGACCACCAGTCACGATCGGCTCGCCAACAAGACCCCGATGTGATCGGTCACCCCATCGACATCGAGACCGACGTCGTGGAGCAACTCATCCACCGAGCCGGCCGGTAAGAACCGGTCGGGCAACCCCAGCACCGTGACCCGGCCGGTCAAGTCGGTCCCAGCCAAGCGCTCGAGCACCGCCGAACCAAAACCGCCCGAGATCACGTTGTCCTCGAGTGTCACCACCTGCTGGTAGCGAGCCACCCATTCCGCCAGGCGGGGATCGATCGGTTTAACCCATCGGGCGTTGATCACCCCGCAGCTGACGCCTTGGCCAGCCAAACCGGCGGCAGCCTTCTGGGCGATTTCCACCATCCGTCCCACGGCCAGAATCAGGACGTCCTCCCCCTCGGAGAGCTCCTCCCAAGTCCCCAGCGGAATCGGATCAGCCGGCAGTGGTGGTTGAGCCTGGGCCGCGGCCTTAGGAAACCGGATGGCAACGGGTCCTGGGTGATCGATCGCCGTCTGAAACATTCCCGCCAGCTCTGCGGGGTCGGCGGGGGCCCCTACCACCAGGTTGGGCACCATACGCAGGTAGGACAGATCGAAGACCCCGTGATGAGATGGCCCATCCTGTCCGGTGATTCCCGCCCGATCGATGAGGAACACAACCGGGAGGTCATGCAAAGCGACGTCGGTGATGATTTGATCGAAGGCACGCTGCAGAAAGCTCGAGTAGATAGCTACCACCGGGCGATGGCCCGCCATTGCCATACCCGCCGCGAGAGTCACGGTGTGTTGCTCGGCGATCCCGGTGTCGATCACCCGATCGGGCATCTCGTCGGCCATCTCCTGCAACCCGGTGGAGGAAACCATCGCCGCCGAGATGGCTCTTAGGTCAGGGCGTCGTCGGGCGGCTTCAAGGACAACCCTCCCGGCAACATCGGTCATCTTCAACTCTGCCTTGCGAGCACGACCGGTAGCGACGTCGAAGCTGCTGACGCCGTGCAGCTTGTCCGTTTCGTCCTCGAGCGCCGGCTGATAACCCCGCCCTTTTTCGGTCACGACATGCACTATCACCGGCTCGCGGTATTCACGGGCCTTGAGAAAAGTCGCCTCAAGCTGGCGAAGATCGTGCCCGTCGATCCGTCCTGAATATTTGAGACCGAGCGTGTCGAACACGGTCGAAGGCTCCAGGATCTGCTTGACAGCTTCCTTGAACCGGTTGGCCATTTCGTCGGCCGTTTCGCCGACGAGAGGGAGGCCGCGCAACATTCGGCCGAACATCCGCTTCATCCATTCGTACCTTGGATCGAGCCGGAGGTGGGCGAGGTTGGCCAGGGCTGCGAGTCCTCCAACCGTCGGCGCGTAAGAGCGGCCGTTGTCGTTGACCACGATCACCAGTTTGGGCGGTCGAGCGACCGCGATGTGGTTGAGTGCCTCGTAGGCCATTCCCCCGGTCAAGGCGCCGTCACCGACAACGGCCACCGTCCAGTAGTCAGGATTGGTGAGAGCGTGGCCGAGCGCGTAAGAAAGAGCAGTCGAAGCGTGGCTGTTCTCGACAAAGTCGTGGGGGCTTTCCTCCCGGCTGGGATAACCAGAGAGCCCGCCGTAACGGCGCAGGGTGGGGAAACCCTCCATGCGACCGGTGACCAGCTTGTGGACGTAGGCCTGGTGGCCGACGTCCCAGATGATTCGATCGTGAGGGCTCTCAAAGGCCCGATGCAGGGCCAAGGTCAGCTCGACCACCCCCAAATTCGGACTGAGATGACCACCTGTTTGGGCGATCTGTTCGATCAGAAACTGGCGGATCTCGCCACACAAATCGGCAAGCTGGGCTTCGTCGAGCCGACGAAGATCGGTCGGGCGTTTGATCCCCCGGAGTATCGAACTCACAACCGATAGAGACTACCGAGCCGCCAGCCGGACGCCAGACGGGAGACGGAGGAGCGCTACAGGATCTTCGAGAAGAACTCTCGGGTTCGGTCGCTTCTGGGATTGTTGAACACCTGGTTAGCGGGCCCCTCCTCGACCACCCGCCCGAAGTCCATCATCACCAGGTGCGACCCGACCTGACGAGCGAACCCCATCTCATGGGTTACCACGACCATCGTCATACCGGACGCGGCGAGTTCCAGCATCACGTCAAGCACCTCCTTGATCATCTCGGGGTCGAGGGCCGAGGTGGGCTCGTCGAACAACATGACCTTGGGGTTCATGGAGAGCGCCCTGGCGATCGCCACCCTTTGTTGCTGGCCACCCGAAAGCTGGGACGGCTTCATCGCCGCCTTCTCGGGAATTCCCACTCTTTCTAGATTCGCACGAGCGATCTTCTCGGCCTCCGTTCGGGATCGGTGCCTCACCTTCCGCTGGGCAAGTGTCAAGTTGTCCAGCACGGTCTTATGAGGGAACAGGTTGAACTGTTGGAACACCATCCCCACTTCGCGCCGCACCTCGTTGATATTGGTCTCGTGGTCCTCGAGATGAACGCCGTCGATTTAAACCGACCCGCGGGTCGGAACCTCGAGGTGGTTCATACAACGGAGAACAGTGGACTTGCCCGATCCGGAGGGACCGATGATGACCATCACCTCCCCGACCTTGACCCGCAGGTTCACATCAGTGACGGCCTTCACGCGGCCGAAGTGTTTCGTCAAATCGTGGACGACGACGCGATCATCCGCCGCGATGGTGGGAGGCTCAGCCACGCTTTAACCGTCTTCCCAGCCAGCCCACGAGGAGTGATAGAACGACGGTCATGGCCAGGTAGAAAAAGGTGAGCACGAGGAACGACTCGCGAAACTGGAATGTGCTGTTACCGAACAGCCGGGCTTGTTGGGTGATCTCGGTCACCCCCAAGACAGAGAGCAGCGACGAATCCTTCAGCATCGAGATGAAGTCGTTGCCGAGTGCAGGCAGCACGTTCCGTACGGCCTGGGGAAGGACGACGAAACGCATCGACTGAGGATGGGTCATGCCCAGCGAGCGACTCGCCTCCATCTGTCCGGAATGAACCGACTCCACCCCGGCCCTGAACACCTCGGCGATGTAACCGCCGTAGATCAGGGCAAGGGCGACTATCGCCCTTACTTCCTGCGGTAACCGATTCGTAATTCCCAGGGCCTCCGAGAAGAGAGGCACGATCACCAGGGCGACGGCGAAGATGAGCACGAGCATGGGCACGCCCCGGATGAACTCGATGTAGGCGGTGGCGATGGTGCTGATGACCCGGCTACGGGCGATCCGACCAAGCCCGGCAATCAAGCCGATTATCAAGGCGATGGCGAATGCGATCAGAGTAGCCCGGATGGTGATGACGAGGCCCGGGATGATGGCGTTGCGGGCGCCGGAGTGTCGAGGATCGAAAAACGTGAGGTACCCGAAGAAACCGAGCACGGCCAGGATCACGACAAGCCAATAGGGGAACTCCTCACCCCACCGAATCCGAAAAACTTCTGGTTCGACGTCGGCCGGGCCGGGGGCGGTCACGTATGCATTCAACCAGAGAGCGCCGGACCGCGGACGGCCCGGCGCTCACTTGTCGCACCCTTTTGCTATCTAACCGAGGTCGTCGTAGGTGATGGTGAATGCCGCCGAGAAGAACTTCTCGGCCAACTCGTCAAGGTTGCCGTCGCTTTCCATAGCCGCCAACGCGGCGTTGAAGGGCTCGACCAGGTCGGAACCCTTGGGGAAGATGAACCCGAGCTCGTCCGACGAGAGGGACCCATCGATCAGCTTGAGCAGGTCGGCGTTTTCGCCCTGATAGCCCACACCGGCCGTGTCGTCAATGAGGACCGCATCAGCATCCCCGGCGATCAGAGCCTGGATGGCGAGCGGAAAGTCGGAGAAGGCAACTATCCGATCCTCTCCGTATGCCTCTTTGGCCGTCTCGAAGTTGGTCGTCCCCGTCTGGGTAGCCACGATGTAGTCCCCGGCGGCAAACTCGTCAAGGGTGGCGAAGCGGTCTTCGTCAAGACGGACCAATAATCGCTGCTCAACCGAGATGTAGCCATCGGAGAAGTCGACCTGCTGGGCTCGCTCCTCAGTGATCGTGATTCCATCCGCCGCCATGTCGAACTGTCCTTCAGAGACGGCGATGATCATGCCCTCCCAGCCGGTGGCAACGAATTCGGGAACGCAGTTCAGCCGCGAACAGATGGCGCCGACTGCGTCGTAGTCCCACCCGGCGGCTTCGCCTGAGGTCGGATCGATGTAGTTGAAGGGGAGATAGGCGTTCTCCACCGCAACCGTGACATTCCGACCACCGAGGTCGGGCAGATCACCAGCCGCGCCCCCGCCGGGGGCTGCCGTCGTCTCGGCGGTGCCGCCACCGCAGGCAACGGCAACCAAGGACAGGGCGGCCACCAAAACCCCCAACAGCCTTGTGCGATTCGTGTTCATTTGACTTCCTCCTTAGGGGAACCCGCCTCTTCCACAGGCGAGATGGATAAGGGTAACGCCCCGTCATGGACAATTGTCGGGCCGGTCACCTGGGTCTCGGATCACATCACCGGGATGCGGATCCGAAAAGTGGAGCCGGTTCCCAGCTCGGATTCGACCTCCACCGACCCGCCGTGGCGTTCGGCGATATGACGGACGATGGAGAGCCCGAGGCCGGTGCCCCCGGTAGCGCGGGCCCTGGCACTGTCGACCCGATAGAAGCGCTCGAAGATGCGGGGAAGCTCCCTTCGCGGTATTCCCTCGCCGGTGTCTCTCACCTCGACAGTCGCCATCCCATCGGCCACACCGACACGCACGTCGACCCGACCACCGCCCGAGGTGTGGCGGATGGCGTTCTCGAGCAGGTTGCGAACAGCCAACCCCAGATCCCTGGCGCTGCCCCTCACCTCGGCGTTGGTGAGCTCGGCCGCCAAGGTCACCCCGGCGACCTCCGCTGCAGTCGTGGCCTTGCCAGCCTCCTCGGCAACGACCTGGTCGAGACGAACGGGCTCGGGTGGGTCCACCGACGATTCAAGCCGGGAAAGATCGAGCAGATCGCCGACCAAGCGGGTTAGTTGACGGGCCGACTTCTCAAGTTGCTCCGCAAAATTGACGGCGGCGGCCGGCTCCCGAGCCAGGGCAAGCTGCAGGGCTTCGCTCGAGGCAAGGATGGCGGCGGCCGGCGTCTTCAGTTCGTGGGAAGCGGCCGAAACAAAGTCGCGGCGCATCGCCTCCACCCGACTCGCCTCGGTTATGTCTGTGATAGCGAGCAATACTCTCATGTCGGTCGGAAATGGCGTTGCCGTCACCGACAAGAGCCGAACCGGCCGGCCGTGATCAAAGCTGCCCTGGCTAAGCCGGCCGCTGCTCCGGGCTTGGCGGACCAGCGTCTGCAACCCGTGAGGAGTTAGGGCGGTCAACGTCGTGGGAACCCGAATCAGGTCGGCGGCCGCCGGGTTTGAGTACAGAACTTCGTCGGACTCATCGATGACCACGATGCCCTGGCGCACCGCATCGAGGACCTGGTCAAGCAGCCTGCTCTGGCGTTCGCTCGACTGCAGGCGGGCTCCGAGGTCAATAGCCATGGTGTTGATCGCCCTACCCAGCCGCTCGAACTCGCGCACCGACGAGTGTCTGATTCGGGCGTTGAGGTCGCCGCCTGCCATCGCCTCGGAGGTTTGGGCCATGTGTTGTAGGGGTCGTGCAATCCGGCGGGCGATCAGCCCTACCAGCAGCACTCCGCTGAGGCCAGCCGTCAGGGAGGCGACCAATACCACCAGTCGAAATCTGGTAAGGCTCTCGCCGACCGACGCCTCCGGGAGAGCAAGCCGGACGATCTGACCTTCCTGTGGTGGTAAAGCCACGTAGAGGAGGGGTTCTCCGATGCTGCCACTGACTCGCCTTGCCACCCCGACCTCGCCGTTGAGAGCCGTGACCACTTCTGGCCGGGTGGCGTGGTTCTCGAAACGTGTCGGGTCGGTAATGGAGTCGGCCACCACCCGACCGTCGCTGGAGATGATCGTGACTCGGGCACCGATCTGTCCTGCCAGGGCCGCCACCACCGGTACCGGGTCATCGGCCTGCGAGATGGCTACCTGCACGATCTTGCCCTGAGCGGTCAAGGAAGCCGTCAACTCGTCTAGGAGCCGGCGTCGCACCATCCCATCCACCAGCGCGCCGAAAAGGCCTATCAGACCGAGAACGGCAAAGGCGTAGACGGTCAGCAACCTGCTCGACAGCCCACGCCTGCGCTCACTCATCTATGAATTTGTACCCCAAACCACGGACAGTGACGATATTTCGAGGATGGGCGGGGTCGGCCTCCAGCTTCTGGCGGAGTCGTTTGATGTGAACGTCGAGGGTCTTGGTGGCTCCGAAGTGGTCCGGACCCCACACCTCGTCGATGAGCGCCTCTCGAGTCGCGAGCCTTCCGCGGCGCCGCATCAGCGACTCGAGCAGATCGAACTCCTTCGGCCGGATCGGCACCAGCGAGCCGCCCACTCTCACCTCGTGGGCGTCGACATCGAGTTCGATAGCACCGCCCCGCAGCACCTCATTGGTGTCGGCCAAAGCTCCCGTCTTGGACGCTCGTCGTATCTGGGCACGAACTCTGGCGATCAACTCCCGCATCGAAAACGGTTTGGTCAGGTAGTCATCGGCTCCTAGTTCGAGGCCAGCCACCTTGTCCGCCTCGCTCTCTTTGGCGGTGAGCATGATGATGGGAACGTCGGACTCAGCCCGGAGCTGGCGGCAAACATCGAACCCCGACATCTCGGGCAACATCACATCAAGCAACACCACCGACGGTTTCAGACGGCGAGCCGCATCGAGCCCTTGCCGGCCTCGAGTGGCCGTCGCCACCGTGAATCCTTCCAACTCGAGGCTGAACTTGATGGCGGCGGCGATCGCCTCCTCGTCTTCGATCACCAACACTCGTGGCCTGTGGTCAGGGTTGCTGGCTGACAAAGCCATCGTCGTTGAACTCCATCATCTCGCCGGTAAGCAGGAAGGCGGTTTGTTCAGCAATGTCGACAACCTGGTCGCCGATGCGCTCCAGTGCCCGGCTCACCATCATCATCCTGGTCGCCCATTCGAGTAGGGAGGAGTCGGGCCCGCAGTTGACGACCTCCTTGTACATGTTGCGATTGATGCGGTCAATCGGCTCGTCCATGGCCGGCAGGAGTCGGGCTTCGTCCAGATCGCGGCGGACCAAGGCCTCAACCCCGGTTCGAATCATCGGGCGCACCAGATCCCCCATCTCCCGGATCAACGCCACGATGCGGTCGGACCGAGGCAGACCGAAAGTGACCTGCGCCAGCTTGGCGATATTGACGCACTGATCACCCATTCTCTCCAGAGTGGTGTTGAGATGGAGCAGCACCGACATCATTCGTAGATCTCCCGCCATCGGTTGCTGGCGGGCCATGAGCGCCATCCAGCGCTCGTGCACCTCCAGATAGATCCGGTCAATCTGCTCGTCGAGTTGCATTACTTTGGCCGCTTGTTCCATGTCGGGGAGGCAAACGGCCTCGACAGCCATGCCCACCATCCGTTCGGCCTGATCGGCAACGGTCAGCAGGGTCTGCTCGAGATCGGCCATTTCTTGATGAAAACGGGCGCGAATGTCGGTCATCCGAACCGTCCTGTGATGTAGTCCTCGGTCATTTGTTGCTTGGGTCGGGTGAACATCTCCTCAGTTGGTCCGTACTCCACCAGATAACCGGCTCGATCTTCGTCCATGTTTAAGAAAGCGGTGAACTCGGAGGCGCGAGCCGCCTGCTGCATGTTGTGGGTAACGATCACGATTGTGTAGCGCTCGCGCAGTTCCCGAAGCAAGTCTTCGATGCGCAGGGTTGCCACCGGGTCGAGGGCCGCCGTCGGTTCGTCCATCAAGACGACCTCTGGCCTGACCGCGATCGCCCTGGCAATACATAGCCGTTGCTGTTGTCCACCCGAGAGCGAGTAGCCGCTCTGACTCAACTTGTCTTTGACCTCGTCCCACAGGGCGGCCTGTCTTAGAGCATTCTCCACCAATTCATCCATCGGACCCCGGAGCCCGTTCACCTTGGCGCCCCAGGCGACGTTGTCGTAGATGCTCTTCGGAAATGGGTTGGGCTTCTGGAAGACCATCCCTATCCGACGCCGCACCTCAACCGGATCGATCCCATCTTGGTAGATGTTGATTCCGTCGAGCCGAACCTCGCCCTCTACCCGGGCCGTCGGGATCAGATCGTTCATTCGGTTGAACGACCGCAGCACCGTGCTTTTGCCACAGCCGGAGGGACCGATCAGAGCGGTGATCCGGTTGGCCTGACACGAAAGGTTGATGTCCTTGACCGCCCGGAAGGCACCATAGAAGACCGACATATTTCGTACTTCCACCCTCACCGGATCGGGGGCGACCCGGGTGGGATCAGCCGAGATGCGGTCCTTGGTCTCGACAATCTCCATTCAGTAGCTCCTCTGGTACCGGTTGCGAAGCAAGACCGCGGTGGCGTTGAGGGCGAGCAACAGCACAAGCAGGACCAGGATGGCAGCAGCCGCCAAGTGCTGAAACTCGGGCTGGGGTCGTGACGCCCATTGAAAGATCTGTATGGGGAGCACCGTGAACTTCGAGAACGGCCCGCTGGGATCCTGGGTCACATAGGTCGACGCCCCCACCACCACCAGGGGAGCCGTCTCACCGAAGGCCCGGGCCATCGCCAGGATGGTTCCGGTGAGGATGCCGGGCGCGGCGTTGGGAAGAACGTGGCTGCGTATGGTCTGCCATTTACTGGCACCCAGGGCAAATCCCGCTCGACGCAACGTTTGGGGTACGGCCCTGATGGCTTCCTGACTGCTGATGATCACCACCGGTAGCACCAACAGGCCGAGAGTCAGTCCGGCAGAGAGGATGGTGCGCCCGTTGGCGACCGTCCCCGCCTGGCGAACTCCGAGACTGGAGCCGCTGGTGATGGGCTCGAGGACCCGAACAAAGACGGCCAGACCCAACATCCCATAGATGATCGAAGGAACCCCGGCCAGATTGTTGATGTTGGTGCGAATCAGGCGGTTGACCCGATTGTTCCCGGCGTATTCCTCCAGATAGACCGCCGCCGCCACTCCCACCGGAAACGCAAACAGGATGGTGATGCCAAGGACCCACAAGGACCCGAAGATGGCGGTCCGTATCCCCGCCACCTCCGCTTCTGGATCTTGCGGTGATCGAACGAAGGCCGGAGTGACCCATGAGCGGAACTCCAGACGAGAGTCGGGGTAGAAGGAGGCTCGAATCGCCTCGATCTCACCTCGCCGGACCAATGACTCAACCAGGTTCCAGGTGGCAACAATCTTGGGTTGGATCACCCTGGCGACCACCAATCGGTGAACCGACGGTTGGTCACGAGCAGGCAGGGTGCACCCGGCGGTGGGTGCCTGACCTGAGCAGAGTGCCGCCCAGCTGGCTTCGGGCTCGAACACGAGTCGATCCTCGAAGAACCGCTGCTCGCGCTCGAGGCGCCTCCCAGCGTTCGTTGACACGTGTCGCTCGAGCAGAGCGACCAGAGCATCCTTCTCAACAAGCTCCAACGGGGTGTCCTCCGGCAAACCCAGCTCGGCGGCAAGGGCCTCGGGAGCGATGGTGGCCTCGATCGCGACGAGACCGAACGATTGGTTAACGACGGTGTAGAGCAGAGTGAGGAGGGCTAGGACGGAAACCACCAGGGCTCCGAGAAACGCCAACCGAAAGA
>JBQTHI010000168.1:0-24703 GCA_052390035.1 Actinomycetota bacterium
TGTACACCAGGGCCGTGCTCAACTCGAGGTTGGGCACCGCGATGGCCAGCGCGTAACGAGGGTCGACCTGGGTTGCGGTGAGGCGCTCGCCGTAACCCTCCATCCACATCAGCCCACCTTCGAGGAACAACAAGACATCGGAACCGAGCCCGGGTGCGAGGTCGGTGACGACCGACCCAGCAGTGGAGGTCATTTCCGCCAGGGCGACCAGCGCCGCGGCGGCATCGCTCGAGCCCCCGCCTAGCCCTGCCGCCACCGGCACCTCCTTCTTCAGCAGGATGTCGAGCAGCGGGCGGGGGCGGCCGGTCGCCCGGCGCAGCGCCGAAACGGCTCGCCACACCAGGTTCTCGCCATCGTCGGCCAACTCGGCGGCGCCCTCAACGGTGAGCCGATCTTCGTCGCCCTCTTCCAGCGTCAGTACGTCGGACCACTCGACCGTCTGCACGAGCGAGCGCAACGGGTGTTTTCCGGTCTGATCGGGCGGGCGCACCTCCAGACTGAGGTTCACTTTGGCCGGCGCCTCCCAAACGCTCATTGTCCGTCCAACACCTCGGCGATTCTCAGGAAATCGAAGGGGCTTAGTTGCTCGGCGCGGGATCGGGCGTCCAGGCCAGCTGCAGCGAGCACCGACCCGACATTGGGAACGGCGCGTCCGAGCGAGCTCCGCAACATCTTCCGCCGCTGCCCGAACCCGGCGGCAGCAAGATCGATCGCTCGAGACGCCGCCGTCGGTGCCGATCGGCGCTTGATACGTACCACGGCCGAATCCACTGCCGGTCGCGGATAGAAGACCTGCGGCGGAACCCGAAACGCAAGCTCCGCTTCTCCGAGAAGGGCGACCACCACGCTCGGCAAACCATAAGCCTCCTCGCCCGGCCCCGCCACCAACCGCTGGGCCACCTCGAGTTGGACCATGACCGTCATGTCAACAATCGCCGGTACCTTGCGCAGCCAGTCGAGGATCAGCTCGGCTGCGATCTGATATGGAAGGTTGGCAACTACCTTCCACGGTCCCGATGAAAGGACGGCGGCATAGTCCAGCCGGGCGGCGTCTGCGAAGATGATCTCGACCTGCCTGTCCGCCAGGAGCTCTGTCAGCAGTGGCCGGAGACGCCCATCGACCTCGACCGCCAGCACCCGGCACCCTGCCGCGGCCAGCTCGAGGGTGAGGCTGGCGGTCCCCGGTCCAACCTCGAGCACCCGATCGCCGGGAGCCAGCGCCGCTTCCCTGACGATCCGCCGGACCAAGTTGGGGTCTGCCAGAAAGTGTTGTCCGATAGAGGGACGGGGCCGCAGATCGAAACGCCTCAGCAGGCCTCGGATCTCGGTGAGGCTTTGGGCACTCACGGCGGGAAGGTCGACCGTACGCCGAACACCTTCTCCGCGTTCGCCGTGGTCTGTTGGGCGACGGACTCGGACGAAATGCCCCACACCCCCGCCAGGGCTTGGCCGACCAGGGCCACCCAGGCGGGTTCGTTGGGAAGGTGGCGATAGGGCGGAGGGGAGAGGTAGGGGGTGTCGGTCTCGACCAGGGCGCGCTCGGGAGGGACCAACGCCGCCCCCAGCCGGACCGTCTCTCCGGTCGGGTAGGCGATCGGCCCGGCGAATGAGAACCAGCACCCCAGTTCAAGAAAGCGTCGCGTCCACCGCCGACCCCCGGTCCAGCAATGAAGCACCGCACGCTCCCCCACCCCGCGCTCGACCAGCTCCTCGTACACCTCGGCGAAGGCGTCCCGGCAGTGCACCACCACCGGCTTGTCAAGATCGATGGCCAGCTCGAGCTGGGCCGCAAACGCCGTCAGCTGTGCCTCCCGGGAGGCGAGATTCCGGTAGAAGTCGAGGCCGGTCTCACCGACGGCGACCGCCGATCGAGCCAGTTCGGCGACGGCACTAGCTTCCTGCCTCCAACGAGCGGCGTCATGAGGATGAAGGCCGGCGGTCGCCCGCACCCGGCCCGGGTGAGCGGAGGCAAGGTCGAGGGCAACCCGGCTCGAGCCGGCATCCACCCCGGGCACAACCAGCCATTCGACATCCTTGGCTCGCGCCAGCAGTTCCTGCGGTGGACGGCCATCGAGTTGGAGGTGGCAGTGGGTATCGACCCATCCCATCGGGAGGGCGAGGGTAGCCGGGAGGCATCAATTTGAGGTTGGAGGTAATGTCGCCAGGGTCGCCTTCAGTTAGGAACTCACCGGTGGAGTCGGGGATCGTTCGCAAGATCGACGACCTGGGACGGATCGTGATCCCGGCCGAAACCCGCCGCCTTTTCAACATCCGGGAGGGAGATCAGCTGCTGATCTCGATCGAGGGCACCGGCATAACCATCCGCAAGATCCAAGACACCTGCGCCTTCTGCGGGGCGACCGAGGACGTGACTCCGTTCAGAGGGAAGGGGATCTGTGCGGACTGCCGGGGAGCATTGATCTAACACCATTCCCTTCTGCTGTCCTCCTGAGTACGTTCACGTTATGAACCTGGTCGAACTCCGGTGTGAGGACTGGTGGTCCGGTCCGGTCGAGGTGGCCTCTCGGTTCTATGACCGCTGGCGAGGTCTTCGTCCGGCCGGCAATGGTCGCCGTCTGCTGCTCTCGGGCAACAGCGTTCATGGTGTGGGAATGCGGGAGCCGCTGTTGATCGTCGGGCTCGACCGCCAGTCTCGGATCCTCCGGATCGTGGAGCTGCGGCCAGGAAAGGTGATTTGGATCCGGGGAGCCTCCCAGATCCTCGAGCTCCCCATCTGGGTCCCACCTCCTCCGATCGGCTCGGTTCTAACGTGGTCGCGTGTCGGGTCGCCTCAATCTTTGCGCCACTCCGATCGGGAATCTGGCTGATGCCTCTCCGAGGCTGACCGACACTCTCGCCGCAGCAGATCTGGTCTTCGCCGAAGACACTCGCCGAACCGGCATCCTCCTCAGGGAGATGGGAATCAAGACACCGCTCCGGTCGTATTTCACAGGTAACGAAGGAAAGCGTGCTCGTGAACTTGCCCGCCTCCTCGAAGAGGGCCGCACCATCGCCCTGGTCACCGATGCCGGAACCCCCTCCATCTCCGATCCCGGTCTATCGGCGATCAGAGTCGCCCGCCAGGTGGGCGCCACGATCTCGGTGGTGCCCGGTCCGAGCGCCCTTACCGCGGCGGTGGCAGTGAGCGGCATGCCCTCGCACCGCTTTGTCTTCGAGGGATTCCTTCCCGAACGAGGGGACGAGCGTGCCCATCGATTGGCGGAGATAGCCGGCGAACGGCGCACTGTCGTCTTGTTCTCGGCCGCCAACCGGTTGTTGGAGGACCTGAGAGAACTCCACCTGGCGGTTGGACCTCGGGACCTATGTGTGGCCCGCGAGCTCACCAAGGCATTCGAGGAGATCGAATTCACCACCGCCTCCGGAGCCTTGGCGAAGTGGTCTGCCACGCCGGTGCGCGGTGAATTCACCTTGGTGCTGGCCGGTTCCGAGGATGCCCTGCCCGATCTCGATTCGGCCATGGTGGCAGTCGAGTTACAGATGGGATCGGGACTTGGGATGGCGGAGGCCGTTCGATCGGTGGCCGCCGACCTGGGTCTATCCCGCCGTTCGCTATATCAGGCGATGCTTGCTAGAAGCCGGGAAGCCAGTCCCGGGCGGTAGCACCCACGACCGGATCACCGGCTGCGAGCAGAAGCACCTGGCCGGCCCGGCGCGACACAAAAAAGTAATCGTCACCCTCGTACAACCTCGAGGAGCCATCAACCACCGGTTCAGAGTTGCCGGTTATCACGGCAAGGTAGTCCCCCAGCGCATCGCTCATGTCGGCGCCATCGCTCTCGGTATCGCCTTGGTAGACCAGGACCAACAACGCATCGGTGCCGTTGAAGTAAAGGTCGTAGCTGTCGCCCCCCCACCCTTCAGCCGCCCGGTCGAATCCACCCAGCACCTGATCAAACATGAGACGAAATCCGAGTTCGCCCCACCGGGACCCGTAGGCAAGTTCATATCCGGCCAGCGCCTGATCGGCAACGTCGACCTCCACCGGCTGGTCTGTCCCGTAGTCGGACGGAGTGATGATCTGCTCGGTCGAGGCCGGCGGGTCGGCATACACCGCGTCCAGGGCCGGAAATCCCCCCTCCTGCCACACGCTTTGCACAAAGGTGGCTCCGGCGTTGTATGGAAAGAGCAGGCTGTCCTGCATGAAATCCGGCACCTGATCAAAAATCGTGGAGTCGACGGCAAACGCCTCCTCGAGGAACTGTTGCTGCTCAGCCGGAGTGAGCTGCTGGGCAAACAGAGTCTCGACCAAGGTTGCGTCCCCCTCGATGACCGCCTGGAACGCTGATCCTTGATCGAATTGATTGTTGTCGAAAAGAGCGTCATAACGGGTGTTGAAGGCGAGCACCTGATCGGTGAGAGCATGGGTCAGTTCGTGCACGAGCGTCGCCTCCTCGAGCGGGCTGAAGTCGTCACGCCGGGCGGTGACGACCAGTTCTTCGGTGTCACCGTCGTAGTAGCCCGCCACCTGCTCCCCGTATAACGCTTTGAGCGTGCCGAGCAGATCGAATTCCGGCTCGACCAAACCTAGGAGCTTGTAAAGCGCCTCGTCCGCCTCGGCCTCTTCGTAGTCGGTTTCGAGCTGTTCGATGACCCGCGCCGCCAATTCTTCCGAGCTGAGAACGGCGACGGTCGGTGGGGCCACGAAGGTGAGCTCGCGGAGCTCCTCGGTCAGGGGAATGAGGCGGGCGATCTCTTCACGAAGTCCCTGCGAAAGTTCCTCGGTACCGGCCGGCAGGGTGGTTTCCGCCACGAAGCTCGTCGTCGACTGTTCCGGGGCAGCCGTTTCCACGGTGGTGGTTGCAAGCTCCGTACCGGTGGTGGTATCGGTGCCGGGAGTGCAGCCCACCACCACGAACGCGCACACAACTCCGAGGGAAAGGCGCCGTTTCACGTCCCGGCAGGCTACCGCCCTCCCATGCTTTTCAAGGCTGCCATGCTGTTCGGATGGGCGGGCTCGAGGCATCGATAACCAGGTTCTCACCCGACGCCATTCGAATCTTCGGTGCGCAGACTCTGCGGGCGTTCGGCTATGGCCTGGGGGCGGTGTTGTTGGGCTCGAGTCTCGAGGCCAGGGGGCTCACCCCCGGCCAGGTCGGAGGGTTTCTTGCTGCGGTGGTGGCCGGCACCGTGCTAGCCCAGATCGTCGTGGGCCGAAGGGCGGATCGGTGGGGTCGGAGGAGGGCCTACCTCGCGCTCCACCTGGCCCTGGCCGTGGCTGGCATCGCCTTCTCCTTCGACAGCCCCTTGTGGCTATTGATTCCGGTCGTCCTCACCGGGGCGTTGTCGACGGAGGTGATCGAATCCGGCCCTTTCACCTCGATCGAGCAGGCGATGTTGGCCGGTGAGTTCAGAGGGCGGCAACTCGCCAGGGGGTTCGGCTGGTACAACGCCGTAGCGGCGGCAGCAGGCTCACTCGGAGCTTTGGCTGCCGGACTTTCCGATCTGACCGTGCGCTGGTGGCCGCACGAGCGATGGTTCCTCGCCCTGACGGGGGCTGCCATCGGCGGTGGGATCATCGCCTCCGGTTTGTCCCCTCGGGTCGAATCCGCCAGGGCGAAGGAGATCGAAGGCAAACCGCTCGACCGGTCACGATTGCTGGTCGGACGACTGGCCGGACTGTTCGCCCTCGACTCGTTCGGAGGAGGGTTTGTGGTGCAGTCTTTCGTCGCTTACTGGCTTGCCGTCCGTTTCGACGCTACGACGAGCGCACTGGGGCTGCTCTTCTTCGGGCTGGGGATATTGCAGACCGTTTCGTTTCTCCTGGCCCCTTTGCTGGCGGACAGGTTCGGATTGCTCAACACCATGGTTTTTACCCACCTCCCCTCCAACTTCCTTCTCGCCGGCGTGGCCTTCGCTCCGAACCTGGCGGTGGCTATCGGCTTTCTTCTGGCCCGGACCACTCTTTCGCAGATGGACGTCCCCACCAGACAGGCGTACCTGATGGCCCTGGTCGATCCGGTCGAGCGGACCGCCGCCGCCGCCTTTACCAATACCGCCCGCTACTTGGTAAGACCGTTTGGACCCTCACTGGCAGGAGCCGCCCTCGCCGTGGCACCGGGGTTCCCATTCCTCGCGGCGGGCGGCATCAAGATCGTCTATGACCTACTGTTATGGCGATGGTTCCGCAGAGTTCCACTAGAGAGCACCCCGCCCTCCTGACGGTGTTTGAGCCGCCGCCCGCCTGCTCCAACTTGCTCCGGGCCGCCTCGATCAGGCCAGCATCGCCTCATACGTGGCGAGACTCGGTGGCTCAGGTAGCCCCGAAAAGCAAATCTGATAGAAGCTGACGGGTACGGCGAATACGTTCGATGGTCTCTACATCTCGTTTCACGGTCTCGACCTCCAAACCCCGCCGAGTGTCCCATCGTCTTGCCACCGAGTCGGCCGTTTCGCCAGTGATCAGGGCCGTTGCTTGGGCCCCCGCACCGATGGCGACCAGTTCCTGCGTGTCCGGGATCTGCAGTGGCCTCCCCGACAGGCGGCCAAACACCCTTCTCCACGTCTGACCCTTGGCACCACCGCCGATCATGATCAGGGGTGCATCGGGATCGATGCCGGACGAGTTGTTGTCGACCAGCTCCAAAGCGTCAACCAAACCCATGGCGGCTCCTTCATAAGCGGCGAGAAGAATCTCATCGGGTTTGGTGTGATGGCGCATACCGACGACGGTCCCCGAGGCGCCGGGCAAGTTTGGGGTCCGCTCCCCATCCAGGTATGGAAGCAGCACCACATCGGTGTGCTCGATACCTATCTCACGATCGAGGTTGAGCCAGCCGGCGATGCGGTCGACGGCCTGGGTGCAATTGAGCGTGGCGGCGAGGGGGAGGAATCGGCCGGTCGCATCGGCAAAGCCCGCCACCGTTCCGGTTGCATCGGCAGATCTGGTGAGTGAGGTGATGTAGGCGGTCCCCGAGGTGCCAAGGCTCACCACCGGCACTCCGGGTTCAAGACCGAGGCCCAATGCCGCCGCCATGTTGTCGCCGGTACCCGAAGCCACCGGTGTGCCCGATCGAAGGCCACTCTGGCGGGAGGCGTCGATGGTCACTTCGCCGGCCGGTTCGCCGGGGCTAACGATCACCGGGAGCAGGGCCGGGTCTACCCTCACTTGAGGCAGGTCAAGCACCTGCTCTGCATAACGCTCGGTGCTGGTCGACCACCAGCCGGTGCCGGAGGCGTCTCCGCGATCGGTCCGACCCGCGCTGGTGAGCCGGCCAGTCAGATAGTCGTGGGGCAACCTTATCGCCCGAGTTGACCTCGCTACCTCGGGCTCTACCCGGCGCAACCAGGCCCATTTACACACGGTGTATGAAGGCACCGGAACCAGTCCGATCCGATCGGCCCAGGCCCGAGCCCCGCCGAGCGCCTCGATCAGGTTCGTTGCGTCGGTCGACGCCCGGGTGTCGTTCCACAGCTGTGCCGGCCGGAGCGGTACGAGGCTCTCGTCGAGCACGACCAACCCGTGTTGCTGGCCGGCGATCGATAGGGCCGAAACGTCCTTGGCCCGCCCGGTCTGCTGCATAGCGCCAAGCAGCGCCGACCACCAGACGTCGGGATGGGTTTCACGGGTGCCCGATGTCCCCGACACCTCATGTTCGGCGCGGCCTTCAGCAACCACCGTGCCGTCCTCGACATCGATGACGAGGACCTTGGTGGCCTGGGTGGAGCAATCGACCCCCGCAACAAGCGACATCTACTTGGACTTTACGATCTGGGCCGAGAACGGACCTACAGCCGGATTGGGTATCTTCGATACTTCGAGACCTCGAGACCTCCACCAGACGCTAGTGAGCAGCACATGACTTCCGACCCGAAGGTCGGCACCGACAAGCAGGCGAAATCCATAAAGCGGAGGGACTATGAACGTGGGCTCGTCCGTCTCCAAGTCGAGATGGTGAAGCTCCAAGCGTGGATAAGGCACCAGGGCCTGAAGGTTGTGGTCATCTTCGAGGGTCGGGATGCCGCCGGAAAGGGCGGCACGATAAAACGGATCACCGAAAGCCTGAGCCCACGGGTCTGCAGGGTCGAAGCGCTACCCGCGCCAACCGACCGCGAGCGCACTCAGTGGTACGTCCAGCGATACGTCGCCTATCTCCCAGCGGCCGGGGAGATGGTCCTCTTCGATCGGAGCTGGTACAACCGGGCGGGGGTGGAACGGGTGATGGGATTCTGCACCGAGGAGGAGCATCAGGAATTTCTACGGTCGTGTCCAGAGTTCGAGCGGATGCTGGTCCGATCAGGGATCAACCTCATCAAATACTGGTTCTCGGTGTCGGACCCGGTCCAGGAGAAGCGCTTCCAGGCTCGCATCGAGGATCCCACGAGGAGATGGAAGCTTTCCCCGATGGACCTCGAGTCGCGAACCCGCTGGGTCGAATATTCGAAGGCGAAAGACGAGATGTTCCGTCACACCGACATCAAGCAAGCTCCCTGGTATGTCGTCAACTCTGACGACAAGAGAAGGGCGCGGCTCAACGTGATGAGCCACCTGTTGAGCCTGAGTCCATACCAAGATCTCACCCCTACCCCGGTCAAGCTCCCGCCGCGGCAGGCGGACATCGGCTACGTCCGACCACCGGTGAGCGATCAGAACTTCATACCAGAGAAGTATTGACCTCCCGATCATGAGGAGGTGAACGACACTGTCCTTACTCCCAACCAGACGCCGATGAGCCGAGTCGAGAACGATGAGTCCTTTGGATCGGCTTTAGCGGATTGCAGCGGCCGAGCGCGGAGCGATGCCTAACCCGTAGGCTGGGACGGTGGCAACCGCAGCCGCGACATTCGAGAGGATGGGAGAACCCATCCGGGCCGAGCTGTTCGGGGTTGAGCGCCTGGAGCAGCACGCCCGCAGCCTCGCCAACGCGCAAGTAACGAGCGGTAGACGAGGGCGGCTCGGGCTCATCAGCCGCCGGCTGGCCGAAAACGGCGACGTCCTCCTCGCCACCTACCGCGAGCTCTCCAAGGCAATCCGGGCCGAGGCCCTTCTCACTCCTGCAGCCGAGTGGTTGGTTGACAATTTCCATCTCGTCGAAGGCCAGCTCCGGGAGATCCGGGAAAGCCTCCCGCCCGCCTATTACCGCGAACTTCCCAAGCTCAAGGGCGGTCACCTGGCCAACTATCCCCGGGTATACGGGATTGCATGGGCATACGTGGCCCACCTGGACAGCCGATTCGACCCGGACGCACTCCACCGATTCGTGGCCGCCTACCAGGAGGTAGAGCCGCTCACCATCGGTGAACTCTGGGCATTTCCAATCACGCTTCGTCTGGTCATGGTCGAAAACCTGCGTCGCTTGGCGGACATGATCGTCCAGGGCAGGCGGCAGCGACGGGCGGCCGACGTGATCGCCGACGGGCTTCTCGGACTGAACGGGGGCCGCTCCGACGTTGCCCTTGTCGCCCTCCAGAGATACGAGACAGGCGCCCTGCCTCAGCCCTTCGTCGTGCAACTCATTCAGCGCCTGCGCGACCACGACCCCCAAACCACCCCGGGATTGACCTGGGTCTTCGACCGCCTGTCGGCAGACGGAAAGACCTCCGACGAGGTCGTCAACGAAACCCATCATCGTCAGTCCACGACCAACGTCACGGTCCGCAACATCATCACCAGCCTGCGGCACATCACCTCCTATGACTGGGCTGAGTTCGTAGAGGGTGTGAGCCTGGTCGACCGCGCGTTCGTGGCCGCAGGCGGCACCTATGAGGAGATGAGCTTCTCGACCAGGGATCGTTACCGACATGCCATCGAGAATCTCGCCAAAGGATCTGGAGTTTCAGAGCTCAAAGTGGCAGAAGCCACCATCGATATCGCGGGCGAGGCGGCCGCCGACCGTCGACAAAGCGAGCCTGGCTTCTACCTGTTGGGCGAAGGTCGGCGAGTGTTGGAGAAACAAATCGGCTTCCGACCTGGCATCCGCCTCCTCGCATCGCGCCTGGCCAGAGCTCACCCGGCCTCTACCTACCTCGGGGCGATCCTTGTCGGCACGTTTGCCACCCTTGCCTGGCCGTTGACGACAATTCACGATTGGTGGCCCGGACGGATGCTGATGGCCCTGCTGGCCTTCATTCCGGCCTCTGAGGTGGCGGTGACCGTCGTTAACCGCATGGTGGCGGCCTTCGTCCGACCCGAGGAGCTTCCTTCGCTGGGACTGCGCCATGGGCCCACGGACGATTTGCGCACATTGATCGCCATACCGGCGATGTTGACCCGGCCCGGGCAAGCCGAAGAACTGGTGGAACGACTCGAGGTCCACTATCTAGCCAACCCCGAAGGAGAATTTCACTTTGCGCTGCTCACCGATTGGGGTGACGCCGAGGCGGAACACGTGGAGGACGACCAGGACCTTCTGGCAGCCGCCATCGCCGGGGTGGCCCGGCTGAACAAACGGCACGGGACCACCTCGCCGGGCGGCGACGATCGGTTCCTGCTTTTCCATCGACGCCGGCTCTACAACCCTGCCGAAGGGCATTACATGGGATGGGAACGCAAGCGTGGCAAGCTTCATGAGCTCAACCGGCTTCTCCGGGGGGCCACCGACACCAGCTTTGTCCCGACCGGCTCCGAGCCACCAGGTGCGATCCGGTATGTGATCGCTCTCGACGCCGACTCGCGCCTGCCACCCGGTGCGGCCACCAGGCTGGTCGCCACGATCGCTCATCCCCTCAATAGGGCACGGGTCGACGAGCCTCTGGGCAGGGTGGTGCAGGGATACGGGATCCTGCAGCCCCGGGTCACTGCCTTTCTCGGAGGTGGAGGGAGCAGCTTTTTTCAAAGAGTGTTCTATCCACCGGCGGGGATCGACCCGTACGCCGCTGCGGTTAGTGACGTGTATCAGGATCTGTTCGGCGAAGGGTCATATGCAGGCAAGGGCATCTACGACGTCGACGCGTTTGAGGTGGCCCTGGAGGATCGGATCCCGGAGAACTCGTTGCTGAGCCACGACCTATTCGAAGGCTCCTTTGCGCGTGCAGGCCTGGCTTCCAACATCGAGGTCTTTGAGGAGTTCCCGAGCCACTACGAGGTGGCGCTCTCCCGTCAACATCGCTGGGTCCGGGGCGATTGGCAACTTCTCCCCTGGATTCTCGGGCTGCGCGGGCCGCTGCCACCGGGTGCCCGTCTGAAAATGTTCGACAATCTGCGTCGCAGCCTCAGCGCCCCCGCCTCCCTCTTCACTCTGCTCGCCTCGTTCGTGGTGCCAGGGGTCGGGGTTCTGCCCTGGACAATCCTGGTGCTTACCGCCATGGTCTTGCCCGGTCTGTTGCCTCTTCTCCAACGCATGATTCCTCGCCGAACCTCCACCCCCGGTGCGGTCCGGTTGCGTCGCTGGTGGGTCGACGCCTGGCGGGCTCTCGGTCGGATCCTGCTCCAGGCATCGTTTCTCGCTCATCAAGCCCTCAGGCTGACCGACGCCATCGTCGTCACGCTTTGGCGGATTGCCGTTTCTCGCCGTGGAATGTTGACCTGGGTAACGGCCGAGGAGTCCGAGCGACAGTTCAGCCTCGACCGAATCGGTTTCGTCGAACGGATGGGCCCTGCCATGGTGGTCGGGCTGGCGGCTACCGGCGGTGCTGGCTTCGTCAAGCCGCAGGCATTTCTGGCGGCTCTGGCCTGGGCGATCATGTGGGTGCTGGGCCCCTTCGTCGCTCACGCTGCCAGCATCGTCCGGCCCCAACGGCTGGTGGATCCTGCCAGCCCCGATGACCAGGAGAGCCTGCGGTTAGTCGCCCGCCAGACCTGGCGCTACTTCGAACGTTTCGTGAACGACCACAACAACTGGCTCCCACCCGACAACTATCAGGAGGATCTGGCGGTGGTCGCTCATCGCACCTCCCCGACCAACATCGGCCTCTACCTGCTGGCGGTGTTGTCGGCCCGGGAGTTCGGCTGGATCGGTCGGGAGGACACGATCACCCGGCTCGAAGCCACCTTCGCCACCATCGATCGGCTGGAGCGATTTCAGGGCCACCTTCTCAACTGGTACGACACGCAGACCCTCGAACCCCTGACGCCGCGCTACGTATCTACGGTCGACAGCGGCAACCTGGCCGGACACCTCCTGGCGGTGGCGGAGGGTTGCGCCCGGCTGGAAGCGATGCCATTCGGACAGGAGGCACTGACGGGGATCAGGGATACTGCCCTTCTGATCAGAGAGACGGCGGACCGCCTCGGTCCGAGGCTCCATGCCGAGATCGTGACCGCCCGCGACCTCGATCGTGCCCTCGTCGACCTGCTCGGCCCGATCCGTCATCCATCCACCGGCGGCTGGTCCGAGCGAGCGCTGGAGACCACCGAAACCGTGGGTGACATCGCCCGCACCCTGGCGATGAGTCCCGGTGCCGAAGAGCTGGCGTATTGGGCCGATGCCTTGATCGCCACCACCAAAAGCTACGCAAGCGATCGGATGATCAGCGAAGACCCGGCCCTGAGCGACCGCCTGGCTGGGCGACTCGCCTCTTTGGCCGAACGGGCAGCCGCCCTGTCTGAGGCCATGGACTTCACCTTCTTGTTGAATCAGGAGAACAAGCTCCTCGCCGTCGGCTACCGAGTGGGCGATTCCGCCCTCGACCAAAGCCACTACGACCTACTGGCCTCGGAGGCTCGACTGGCCAGCTTCGTCGGTATCGCCAAAGGAGATCTGCCGCCAGCCCATTGGTTCCGTCTCGGCCGCTCGATGACTCCCCTCGGTGCCGATGCCGCCCTGATCTCATGGTCAGGTTCGATGTTCGAATACCTGATGCCGCTGCTGGTCATGAGGTCTCCGCCGGAGAGCATTCTCGACATGACCTACCGCACCGTGGTCCAGCGTCAGATCCAGTACGGGGAGGAGCGCCATGTCCCTTGGGGGATTTCGGAAGCCGGGTACTCGGCCCGGGATGTGGGATTGGTCTATCAATATCGGGCCTTTGGCGTTCCCGGCCTCGGCTTCGAACGGGGCCTGAGCGAAGACCTGGTGGTCGCCCCCTACGCCAGTGTCCTGGCGGCGATGGTCGCGCCGGGAAAGGCGGTGGACAACCTGGCCCGGCTCGAGAAGCTCGGGGTCGGTGGAGCTTATGGTTTTTACGAGTCGATCGACTTCACTCCGGCTCGACTGCCCGAGTCCGGTGCGCCGGTCCTGGTGCATGCGTACATGGCTCACCATCAGGCGATGTCGATCGTGGCGATTGCCAATGTTGTATTCGGCGGAATGGCGCGAACTTGGTTTCACAGCGATCCTTCGGTCCGCGGCGCCGAGCTCCTCCTCCATGAGCGGGTCCCCCGCGACGTCGAGGTGTCCCGCCCTCGAGCCGAGGAGGTAGCCGAGGCTTCGCGACCAGTGGCGGAGGCCCGGGGGGTGGTGAGGCGAGTGGCATCTCCACATGGCCCGGCTCCACTCACCCAGCTGCTTTCCAACGGACGACTTGGCACCGTGGTCACCTCGGCGGGTTCTGGCTACACAAGAGTCGGGGGAATCGCCATAAACCGCTGGCGAGAGGACTCCACCCGCGACGTCTTCGGAACCTACCTCTTTTTGAAGGATGAGACCGGACGAACCTGGTCGGCCGGCTACCAGCCAACCCGGGCCGCGCCCGACGCCTACCAGGTCGCTTTCAGTGAGGACAAAGTCGAGATCTCTCGACGGGATGGCAACATCGGCACAACCCTCACGGTGGTCGTATCGGAGGAAGACGACGCCGAGATCCGACGTGTCAGTCTCGCCAACCTGGGGACGACCATCCGAGAGATTGAGGTGACTTCCTATACCGAGCTGGTCCTGGCGCCCCAGAAGGCCGACGACTCCCACCCGGCCTTCTCCAACCTCTTCGTACAGACCGAGGCGGTCATCGGCCATGACGCCTTGCTTGCCACCCGTCGGGCCCGTTCGGCGGATGAGGAGACCTGGTGGGCAGGGCACATGCTGGCGGTGACCGGGGAGGTAGTCGGTGGAGCTCAATATGAAACCGACCGAGCCCGCTTTCTCGGCAGGGGCAATGAGATCCACCGCGCAGCCGCGATTGATCGGCCCTTGTCGAATTCGGTTGGCCGGGTCCTTGATCCGATCTTCAGCCTTCGGCGAAGGGTGCGCATCCAGCCGGGAGCAACTGCTCATTTCGACTTCACGACGGTCGTAGCCCATACCAGGGACGAGGTTCTCGATCTCGTCGACAAGTTCTCCGATGCCGGCGTGTTTCACAGGACACTGACCCTGGCATGGACCCAGGCCCAGGTTCGCCTCAATCACCTTCGCATTGAGCCCGAGCAAGCCCATATCTTCCAGCAGCTTGCCGGGAGCCTCATCTATTTCGATCCGGCGCGCCATCACCGGCCCGACCGAACACCATTGCCAGCCGGAGGGCCCGCCGGTCTCTGGTCACACAGCATCTCGGGCGACCTCCCCATTGTGCTGGTCAGGATCGACCAGCCCGAGGAGCGAGGGCTCGTCCGCGACCTGCTTCGGGCCCAGGAGTACTGGAGGATGAAAGGCCTCCACGCCGACCTGGTGATCATCAACGAGAAGCCGGGCTCCTATGCCCACGACCTACAAGACGCCATTGGTGAACTGATCAGAGAGAGGGGCCGGCAGGAAGGCCAGGCTGCAGATGGCGGTGTCTTCGTGCTCGCCGGCCCCGAACTGACCCCCGACGACCGGGCGGCGTTGATGTGGTCGGCGCGGACCATACTGCTCAGCCACCACGGCACGCTCGCCGATCAACTCGCTCGTCGACCGCTGGCGGGCGGAGGTACGCGGACGCCGCGACCGAGCGATGTTACCCCACCACCCAGTAGCCCTCAGCCTACGCCCGATCTCAATCTGGAGTTTCAGAACGGCCTCGGAGGCTTCACCCCCGACGGTATGGAATACGTCATCGTGTTGGGTGAGGGACAGTGGTCACCCGCTCCGTGGATCAACGTCGTCGCCAATCCCCGCTTCGGGTTTTGCGTCTCGGAAGCCGGATCCGGCTACTCATGGTCGGAAAACAGCCGGCAAAACCAGCTAACACCATGGTCCAATGATCCGGTCGCAGACCCGCCGGGCGAGGTGATCTACGTTCGGGATGAGGAGACCGGGGAGATATGGGGACCGACCGCGCTCCCCATGAGGGATCGGCAGTCGTCCTACCTGGCTCGCCACGGCCCCGGCTTCTCCAGTTTCGATCACACCTCGCACGGCATCGCCCTCAACCTCCACCAGACAGTGCCCCTACACGACCCGGTGAAAGTGTCACTCCTCCGTCTACGCAATATCAGCGGTCGCCGACGGCGCCTGTCGGTGACGGCTTACGTGGAGTGGGTCCTCGGAACCACCAGGTCGATGTCGCCGATGCAAATCGTCACCGAGCGAGACGAGACGACCGGGGCGTACTTCGCCACCAATGCTTGGAACCTCGATTTTGGGGGCAGGGTCGCCTTCGCCGACATGGGTCGGGGTGAGGTCACGGGAACTGCCGACCGCGCCGAGTTCCTCGGTCGGCACGGGAGCATCGACCGACCCCTCGCCTTGCAACGGACGCGGGGTTTGTCGGGGAGAGCGGGGTCAGGTCTGGACCCCTGCGTGGCCATTCAACGGCGGCTGACAATGGCTCCCGACGAGGAGGTCGAGTTCGCGTTCCTCCTCGGTCAAGGCCGCGATCACGCCGAAGCCCGGGACTTGGTGGAACGCTACCGCCGGGCTGATTTCGACTCGATGAGGGGCATGGTGGCCCAGCATTGGAGCGACGTTCTCGGCGCTCTCAAGGTGCAGACCCCCGACCGCTCGTTCGACCTCATGATCAACCGCTGGCTCCTTTACCAGACGCTCGCCTGTCGGGTTCTTGCCAGATCGGCCTTCTACCAGTCGGGTGGGGCTTATGGCTTCCGTGATCAGTTGCAGGACGTGATGGCCCTTGTTGTGCCCATGCGGGACGTGGCGAGAGAACATTTGACACGTGCTGCCAGTCATCAGTTTCTGGAAGGAGACGTCCTCCACTGGTGGCATGAACCCTCGGGTCGGGGGGTGCGGACCCGAATATCGGATGACTACCTCTGGCTGCCTTACGCGGTGGCCCACTATGTGGAAGTCTCAGGGGATATAGGGCTACTCGATCAGACGGCTCCATATGTTCGTGGACCCGCTTTGGAGGAGGGCCAGGACGAGATCTACTTCCTGCCCGAGCGCACCGAGCTGGAGGAGAACCTCTTTGACCACTGCCGGCGGGCCCTCGACCGAGCCATTTCGATGTTGGGCAACAGGGGCCTGCCCCTCATCGGCACTGGCGACTGGAATGACGGGTTCAACCGGGTCGGCCGGGAGGGGAAGGGCGAGAGTGTCTGGCTCGGATGGTTCCTCGAAGCCAACCTGAGGACTTTTGCTGAAATCGCCAGCCGACGGCGAAAGGCCACTCTCGCTGCCCGTTGGAGGAAGGCATCAGAGGCGTTGAAGGAAAGCCTGGAGGCAGAAGCTTGGGACGGCGACTGGTACCGCCGTGCCTTCTTCGATGACGGCACCCCGTTGGGGTCGTCGGCCAACCCCGAGTGCCGCATCGATTCGATCGCCCAGTCCTGGTCGGTAATCCATGGAGGGTCTCCCAGCGATCGAGCTGAACGGGCGATGGCCTCCGTCGAAGAATATTTGGTTCGGCGCGGCGATGGGCTGGTTCTCCTCTTCACTCCGCCCTTTGACAACTGGGACGTCGACCCCGGATACATCAAGGGTTACCTGCCCGGTGTGCGGGAGAACGGCGGCCAGTACACCCACGCCGCCATCTGGTGTGTGATCGCCTTTGCGACCCTTGGCGACGGGGACCGGGCCGGTGAGCTATTCGGGCTGCTCAATCCGATCAACCATGCCAGCACCAGGGCAGGCATCCACCGCTATCGGGTCGAGCCCTATGTAGCCGCAGCCGACGTGTATTCCGAACAGCCCCACGTCGGGAGAGGTGGGTGGACCTGGTACACGGGATCGGCGGGGTGGATGTACCGCGCCGGGGTCGAATGGATATTGGGCTTCCGGTTGCGGGGGAATCACCTGGTAATCGACCCCTGCATCCCCCGAGCATGGAGAGGGTTTGAGATCAGTTTCCGCTACCACTCCTCCCGCTACGAGATCGAGGTGAACAATCCCAACGGGGCCAGCAAGGGCGTGATTGGTGTGACCCTCGATGAGGTCGATCTGGAGCCCGGGGCCGACCTCGAACTGGACGACGACGGCAACACCCACCACGTCAAAGTGACGATGGGCTAATCGGAGTCAACGGTTAGGCGGGAGGCTCTCGCCGTAAGCGAGTCCCTGCTGAATCCATGGGTTGAGGGCGCTGTGGTCGAATCGGTCCCGCCGATCGGGCTAACCCCTCAAGGGCGAGTGCGGGCCACGAGCCCGGAGCACTGACGAACGCTCCCAGCAGGTCACCGCCGCCGCACCGACGCCATCACCGGAGCTGTCATCGCCCTCGGCCGCCAAGCCATCACGGATCCACCGCCCTGGCTCTCCGCCTGGTTCGTCGCTGGACGGGCTGGCTTCCACCAGATCGAGCGGTGGCAGACGGCGTATCTCCCGAGTTTTCGCCCTTTGGGCCGCCCCGGTGGTAGCCGTCCTCCCCCCGGGTCGTCGCCTTCAACTGAACGGGCCCCGGCTCGTAACGGTGGCGTAGCGGCGTCCCGCCACGATCGGTGGTGCGACCCGTCAAAGGAGGAAAACGATGTCGTCGGTCGCAGGGATAGCTGAAGAGACAGACTTGGCATCGGGCCGTGTGGCCCATCGGAGCACCCAGATTCTGGGCCTCGCCCTGATGAGCGCGGTGATGGTGCTCGGCGCCGTCATCTCGTTGGTTACAGGGGCGGCGGAGGCCGGAGCCGCCTCCGCGGCCGCCTCCGTGTTGTTGTTGGTTACCTTCCTCGTGTGGCGGTTCGATCGGACCTGGGCGAGGATCGTCGGCCTCATCTTCACCGTCATCATGCTGGCGACCCTCAACTTCGCGGTATTCGGGCTGTTCCAGCCGTTCAGCCCGATCGAGTTCGTAAGCGGCCTCATGAGCCTGGTCGGCTTCGTTTTCGCCCTGGCCGGGGGCATCGTGGCGTTGAGGGACAAGCGAAAGGGAAGGGTGGGGCCCACCGCCGGGGAGACTCGCCTCCGCAGGTCGGCCCTCGGGATCATCGGCCTCGGGGCGGTGGTGTCGGTGGCCGGGTTCTTCCTGACCCGCCACACAGTGAGCGCGGCCGATGCAGCCGCCGCCGAGGCGCTTGACATGCGGAACTACGCGTTCTCACCCGCCGACCTTCGGGTCGAGACGGGAGAGAAGCTCCTCGTACACAACTCGGATGCCTACGTGCACGACTTCGCCTTCGACCTGATCTCAGTGAAGGCGAGCGTCAGACCGGGGAGCGACGCCCTGATCGACCTGAGCGCCGCCTCGGCCGGGACCTACACCTACTACTGCTCGCTCCACTCCGATGGCACCAGCGGGATGGTGGGGACGATCACCATCGGCGGCTAGCCGACCAGAAGCGTTCTCAAGACCCAAAGGGGGGGTTCCGCCCCCCTTTGGGTAGCGAGAATGCAGGGTGGTCACTCGGTACGCTCCGGGATGTGGAGCACAACGTTCTCGGCGGGGCCCTGGAGGGCTGCAGCACCGATCCCCTGACCGGTTGGTTCCGCGACGGGACCTGTGCGACCTCGCCCGACGACATCGGGAGCCACACCATCTGCTCGGTGGTCACCGCCGAGTTCCTCCGCCATCAGATCTCGATCGGCAACGACCTCGTCACCCCGAAGCCCCACTACCAATTCCCCGGACTCCGACCCGGAGACCGCTGGTGTGTCACCGCCCGCAACTGGCTACGGGCATATGAAGACGGGAAGGCCGCACCCGTCGTGCTCGCCGCCACCCACGAGTCGGTACTCTCGATCGTGTCGCTCGAGATCCTCAAGGCCCACGCCGTGGACGTGCCCGACAACCTCTCCGGCCTCCAGGCCTAACGGCGTCCAAGCCTTCTCGCGAAAGAGAGGATGCCATTAACATGGATGGCATGGCATCACCATCCACGGTCAGGGTGAAAGTAGACGGACAGGGTCGCATGGTCCTGCCTCGCTCGATACGCGACGAGCTGGTCGACCCTCCCGGCGAGGTGCTCCTGCGAAAAACACCCGACGGGCTGCTCCTTCTGCCCGTTGAGCAGCCCGGCACCGTTGTGATCGCCGAAGACGGCCTCCCCAAGCTCAACGTGGGTCGGCCGGTGAACCAGGAGGAGCTGAGCGCCTCTATCGACCGCGAGCGAGCCGAGCGATGATGGACAGCTCCGCCTTGTTGGCCGCTCTCATTGCTGAACACGAGCACCACACGCTGGTGCGCCCCCACCTCCGCGCCGCCGCCAGCCTGCCGGCAATCGTGCTCGCCGAGGCCTACGCCCAGCTTCGACGCACCTTCGGCCAGTCGGCGAAGACTGCGGCCTCCTCCCTGCAGCCATGGACCAGTAAGAGGCAGGGGATTCTCCCGACGACAGCTGCGGCCGTCGCGGCCACCTTCTCCCGCGCTGTCGAACTCGACCTCGGCGGAAACATCCACGATGCGCTGATCGCTCAGGTCTGCAAGGAGCACAAGGTGCCCCTTGTCACCCTCGATGCCCGCCAGCACCGTTTGGCACTAGCCCTCGGCGTAGAGAGCAGGAACCTCCTGACGTGAAGCCCTCGCCTGACGGCTGCCTATCCTCGCCAGGTGTCAGACCCCCTCGCCGAAGCCCGCTCAGCGCTGGGCGAAAGTGAGGCAGTGGTCGAGCGCTTGCACAAGATGTGCTCCGACCCCGAGCGCAGCCCGCGGATGGCGGCGATCAAGGACTCCCTCCTCGCAATCCGACGCGACCTCAACGCCGGTGAACCCGAGTCGATGGACTTAGCACTCGACCGGCTGCGAGACGTGGGGGGGCAGCTCGGCGCCCTCCAGGTGGAGTGCTGTGCCCCGGGCCGAATGCCGCTGAATGCGGAGGCGCTCATACGGCTCAACAAGATCCAGCTCGGGATAAGCAGGGACCTGGGCGTCGCCCATGGCTAGGTATGTGATCGACGCCCCCACCCTGCTGCACCTGGTGGACAACGGCCTCGACATCGACCCCGGCCACCAGCTGGTCGCACCCAACTCGATCCGCTCGGAGGCGATGCAGCTTCTCTGGGACGACGTCCGCGGTGGCAGGCGTACCGAGAAGGAAGCGCTGGCGAAGCACGAGCGGATCACCCAGTTGAAGATGCGGCTGCTCGGCGACCGGGTGTCCCGCCGCACCGCTTGGAAGATCGCACAAGAGCACGGCTGGGAGACGCTCGGTCACGCCGAGTACCTGGCGGTGGCAAGACCCCAGGCCGACGCCCTGATCACGGTGGATCCCAGTCTGGCGGCCAGAGCGGCGGATGTGGTCCCTCTCGCCGGCCTTGAGGACCTTGTCGCGGACACCCGACTCAGGCGATCGAGCTCGTAGCGAGACATGACCGGTCTGCAGTTCTTCGCCGCTAACGCTCACCCAAACCGACCGGATCGCTTGTCCATTGTTGGTCCGACGACTCATCGACCCCGCCGCCGAGATCGTCTATGTCCCCGCCGACCAGGTGCTGGAGACGGCTCAACGGCTGGGGGGACGAAGCTTCGACGCCCCCGGCGCAGAGTTTTCCCACCGCGCCAACCTGTACACCTTCGAGGTCCACATCGACGAGTTCGGACTCGGCGACGACCCCGCCCTCGTCCGGCTGGCCGCCATCGTCCGCGCCGCCGACATCGCAGAGGATCACGACACCGACCCGCTTGGACCGGGGATGGCCGCCATCGGGATCGGGGGCCTCGCAGCCGAGACCGACGACCACCGTCTTCTCGAGCGGGCGACCTTCGTCTACGACGCCCTCTTCGCCTGGTGGCAGCCCCCTCACCATCTGGAAGAGCCCCCGACGAGTCCCCGAAGCCCTTATCGTCGCCCTGGCCGCCATCGTCCGCGCCGCCGACATCACGGGCTGACCAGGGTAGCGACCCTAACCCTGAGCGAACCAGTCGCGCAGTGGGATGCGGACACCGAGCGCGGAGAAGTCGCCGTCGTCTTGGATCGCCCGGGCCGCGTCCGCGAACGCCTTGACGGCCACCCAGGCGAGCCCTCCGCCGACGCTGATCCGCTGCGCGCCCGCCCCGGCCAGCTCGGCAAGGGAGAGATCGCCGAAGGCGAGCACGTTCACCGGCTTCGATACCGCCTCGCAGACCGTGCGGATCTCGTCCACCGTGCGCAGGCCGGGCGCGTACAGGACATCAGCGCCCGCCTGCTCGAACGCGCGCAGGCGTGCGATGGTGTCGTCGAGGTCCGGGTTCCCCCGGATGTGGTTCTCCGCCCTGGCCGTGAGGACGAAGGGGAAGCCGAGCCCGCCCGAGGCCGCTGCCGCAGCGGCGACGCGCTCGGCCGCCTCGTCGAGGGGGTAGATCGACCCGGACGGGTCGTAGTCCTCAATCGAGGCGCCGACCGCGCCAGCCTCGGTCACCCGCTGGATGGCGCGGGCGACCGCGGACGACTCGCGGGCATAGCCGTTCTCGAGGTCGACGGACACCGGAAGCGGGGTCGCCCGGTCGAGCGCCTGCGCGTGAGCGCAGACCTCGTCAAGGGTCGCCCCGCCGTCGAGGCGGCCGAGCGTGAAGGCGAAACCCGAACTAGTGCTCGCCAGAGCCCGGAAACCGAGGGCCTCGAGCACGCGCGCCGACCCCGCGTCCCACGGGTTCGGGATGACGAAAGGCTCGCCCTCGTGGAGCGCCCGGAACGACTGCGCCTTTTCCGCCTGGCTCACTAGAGCAATCGTAAAGCTGACCCGATCCCTACCCCGCGCCCGCATGAGTAGGGCTGCCGCGACCCGCGTGAGGAGGTCCGTCGGCAGCGGATCCTTGTGCTTGAACTGCAGGGTGGACCGCTCGGCGCGGAAGGGCTCGAGCTCCCGATCCAGGTCGGCGTCGCCCGATGGCGCCGGGTAGATGGCGAGGTGATGTTTCCAAACCGCGAGACCGAGCACGCTGCGACCGGCCACCTTGAACGTCGGCATGTCGTAGCTGATCGCCACCTCGGCGGAGTCAGGGAGCGCACGTCGCACAGCCATCATCGCGTCCGCCATGCGCTCTCGTACGCTGGCGGACAGGGCGGCCATGTAATCGTCCACCGTCGTGAACTTCGGCATCGACCAAACCTAGCGCCCAAGCGCGAGGAGCCTGGTGGTGGTCGGCTCGGAACCCCTCAGTTGAACTGGCTCTCGGCCGGAGCCGTGATCAGAGGGTAGATCTCTTGAAGGCCTTCGATCCCTTTCAGTTCTGTGTGTCTGGGTTCGTCGAAGGAGAACTCCCCGGTCTTGGCCACAAGGTCGTGGACAAGTGCAGACACCACGATCTCCCCTCCCCGAGCCGATGACGCCACCCGGGCGGCATAGTTAACCGCCTGACCGTAGAAGTCGTCCGCTTCGTGGATCGTCTCCCCCACATGCAGGCCGATCCGTACGCGAATCGGCGAGCCGGGATCCTTGAAGGTCTCGGCGATCGACTGATCTATCGCCAGCGCACACCGGAGAGCTCGACGTGCCGAGGCGAACGCCAGCATGAAGCCGTCCCCCTGACCCTTGACGATCGTCCCGCTGTGGGCTGCGGTCACCGCGGCAATCACCTTGTTGTGGGCGCGAAGCACGTCGAGCCACCGGCTGTCGCCGAGGAACGCGTTGAGCCTCATGGAGTCCTCGATGTCGGTGAACGCGATCGTCACCGTGCCGTCGGGTGCCGAGGAGGCGGACAAGTCCGGCCTTTGCTCACTCACGACTTCGGCGATCTCGTCGACCGACTTCGTAAGAAAGTAGCCGTACACCTCGTTCGGCACCGGAATCGAGCTATGCCATTGAACGAGCCTCCAGTCGCCGTGCTCCAGGTGGAAGACCGCGGTGAACCGGTACTCGATCGGCCTCTCAGGGGTGTCCATCTCGGCCCGCACTCCCGCCCACCCGACGGTTCCCTCGGCCAGCGCATGGACGTCCCCGGTCAGCCTCCATGGATAACCACCCATCTCGCGTAACTGCTGGACCCAGATTCGCGCCGCCTTTTCGCCGTCTTGCCACCACTCGTCGGGATCAAACCCGAAGCGCTCAAATCCTGGTTGACGGGAGATCCGGCTCGTGACGGACTCCTCGTCTCCGTCGCGGAGAGCTTCGAATAGGCGAGTAACAACCCGACGGAGCTCTTCGGACGGTTCGATCAGCCGACTTTATCGCTCTCCCCATCCGGGTGAGGGCCGGCAGGTTCGGATGCGGGTAGTGAAGGCTCGGCGGGGAGGTGTCGGCCGAAAGAGAGGGTGAGGAGAACAGGAAAGGTGACCCTCCCCTCCTTTCCGGTGCTGCACCGTGCTCCTGGAGGGCGCGACGCCTTGGTCGCACATCGGCCACCACCCGCCCCAAGCCCGACACGATCTCGGGGAGGCCTTCTCGGTGCGGAGCCGCCCGGCGAAGCGCTCGACCAGAACGGCGGAGATCGGGTGGTCTCGGTGCAGGAGGGTGGCACAGCTAGGTTCCCAGGATGATGACGAGGGCCGGCTCTGATTCTGCAACCGGAGTGCGTGGGTACCTGGCCAAGCTGCGCCTATTCAGCCGCAACGCCCGGCTCTACCTGCTGCACATCTTCGGGATGGACGTCATCCATGGCACCTGGGAGGTGCTGTTCAACCTCTACCTGCTGGAGGTGGGGTTTGGGATTGGCTTCGTGGGATTGCGGTTGGCTGTCCAAGGGGTAGCGACCACCGTGTTTGCGGTGCCGGCCGGCCGCTTGGCCGACCGGGTGGATCGCAAGTGGGGATTCATTGTCGGCGATGGGATGGGGGCGATGATGGCGATTGTTCAGATCACTGCCGTTGCTCCCGGCATGATTCTGGCCGCCTCGGCGGTGCAGGCTGCCTTCATGGCTCTCCATCATGTCACCGAGGCCCCGTTCATGGCCGAGAATTCCGAGCCGCCCGAACGAATCCACCTTTTCAGCGTCGGTGCGGGTTTCCGCACCCTGGCGGCGATGGCCGGGGCGCTGGTGGCTGGCTTCCTACCTGGTTGGCTGGTGGAGGCGAGGGGCTTGGACCACGTGGCTGGGTTCCGCTGGGCGGCCTATTCGGGGATTGGCTGGTGGTTCCTGTCCCTGGTCCCGGCGATGGCGATGCGGCGGTACGTGTCGGCCGAGGTGGCGGCCGCTCGAGCCGAGCCAACTATCCGCGCCGGTCTGTTCGGCGGCATCCGCTCACCCCGGGTGATCACCAGGTTTGTGGTGATCGGGGCGCTCCTCGCCTTGGGGGGGGGATTTGTCCTGAGGCTGACGAACGTCTTCTTCTCCGAGGAAGTGCATGCCCATGAGCACGAGATCGGGGTCACCTTCGCCGCCGGGTCCCTGTTCCTGGCGATGGGAGCCTTCCTGGCTCCGTTGATCGTGGAGCGGTTCGGGAAGGTACGCTCAATCTGGCTGACCCGGTTCGCCGCGATCCCCTTCATTTTGGTGATCGGGTTCGCCCCCGATCTGGCCACTCCCGAGCGGGTGGTGTCGCTGGCCGGGGCGGCCTTCATCCTTCGCACCGCACTCTTCAACACATCAGGTCCAGTGTGGGAGGCATACACCATGGAGGCCCTCCACCCCAGTGAGCGGGCAACGTTCACCGGCCTCGATGCTTTGGTGGGCGGAGCGCTGGCTGCTGCCGGGAGTTATATCGGTGCCGGGT
>JBQTHI010000169.1:0-25140 GCA_052390035.1 Actinomycetota bacterium
ATCGAGCATCGCCCGTTCCTCCGCCGGGAAGTCGACGGTGGGGGCAACCCGGACGAAGTCGGAGGCAGTCTGATCGGCGGGCACCATGGACGGGATGGTAGAGACGGCCAACCCGCCGTCCGCGAACCTGGGGGAAGGCGTAGAAATCCGTCGCTATGCGCCGGATTTCTACGCACAAACCTGCTTGCCAGCTATCGTTCCGGCCCTTCCCACCGATGGTGAGATAAGTGGTCCGCAAACTAGCTGCCACCACCGTGCAGCGTCTCAAACTGCAGCTCGAGGCCGAACAGGTCCGGCTTGAGCGCGTTATCGCCGAGCACGAGCGAGAACTGGAAGAAGCGCGGCTCACCGAGACCTCGGCGGAGCGGAGCCCGGACCCGGGTAGCGCGGAGGCCGGCTCCATGAACTTCGAGTATGAAAAGGAGCTTTCACTCGGTCAGAACACCGTTGATCTGCTCCGCAAGGTCGAACGAGCGCTGGCGAGAATCGACGACAGCGTCTATGGGATCTGCGAGCGGTGTGGCAACCCGATCCCGGTGGCACGGCTCGAGATCCTTCCCTACGCCACCGAATGCGTCAATTGCGCGCGGCGCAATTGACGGCGAACTCCGTCCACTCCTCATCCCCCCGGTTGGGTATGCCCTATCTGGTGGCCTTGGCCGTGGTGGGGTTGGACTTCGTGACCAAACGGTGGGCCGGATCCCGTCTGTTGCCAGGCCCTCTCGAGGTGATTCCCGGCTGGCTCACTCTCCGCTACACCGAGAATCCGGGGGCGGCCTTCTCACTTTTCCGCAATGCCGGCCCATTTCTGGGGGTGGCGGCCGTCATCGCCGTGGGTTTGGTCGGCGCGGCGCTGGCCCGGCCCCGACCCCGGCACGAGGTCCTGGCATTTGGCCTGATCATTGGTGGGGCCATTGGCAACCTGATCGATCGGATACTTCGGGGTGACGGGTTTCTCGACGGGAAGGTCATCGACTGGGTCCAGGTGCCGGTCATCCCCACCTTCAACATCGCCGACTCGGCCATCACTGTGGCCGTCGTCACCCTGCTGATCGGCTCCTGGCGGTCGGGTAGCCCGTAGCGATAGTGGCCGAGCGATTGCAGATAGAGATCCCTCCCCATCTGGGCGGTGGGCGGGCAGACCGGATACTGGCCCTGGTGGCAGGGATCTCGCGTGAGAAAGCCCGGCGCCTATTCGAGGAGGGGGTGTCGGTCGACGGTCGCCCGGTTGGTCCGGCCGATCGGCTGGTGGGCGGAGTGATCAGCTTTGCCCCACCTTCGCCACCATCGCCACTTGCGCCGGAGAAAGTCCCCTTCGAGGTGCGCCATGAAGACCGGCATCTGTTGGTGGTGGAGAAGCCGGCCGGGGTGGTGGTCCATCCAGGCGCCGGGCGCAGCACCGGCACGCTCGTTGCCGGACTGCTCGACCGGTACCCGGATCTGGAGGGGGTCGGGCAGCCCGGGCGGTGGGGCCTGGTCCATCGACTGGATCGCGACACCTCGGGCCTTTTGATTGTGGCCCGGACCGCAGAGGCTTACCGCCAACTGACGAGCGACCTGGCGGCCCGCCGGATTCATCGCACCTATTTGACCTTGGTCCATGGATCTCTGCCGATGCCCACCGGCACCATCGACGCCCCGATCGGCCGCGATCCCGGCCACCCAACCAAAAAGGCGCTCGACCCGCAGGGTCGCCCGGCCCGCACCCATTACCGGGTGGTTGGAACGACGGGCGCCGTATCACTATTAGAGGTCGAGTTGGAGACCGGTCGAACCCACCAGATCAGGGTCCATCTGGCTGCGATCGGTCACCCAGTCGTGGGGGATCGCACCTACACGCGGCGAAACGATCCGGTCGCCACCAGACGTATGTTCCTCCACGCTTCCCGTCTCCGGCTTCGTCATCCGGCCACTGATGAGCCCCTCGAGGTGGTCTCGCCCCTTCCGCCCGATCTGCGGGCAGTGCTGGCCAGGTTGGGCCCGCCGGCCAGCTCATGGGAATTATGAGTGGTTGGTTGCGGTTCAGGATTGCCGTTAGTTTGAACGACCGATGACCGAACCTGTCTCCCAAGAGAGCTCGCCGACCCAGACCGCCTGTTACCGGCATCCCGACCGGGTGACCGGACTCGCCTGTTCGCAATGTGGAAACCTCATCTGCGGGGCTTGCGCCGTCCAGGGGACCGTCGGTCAGTTTTGTCCGGACTGTGCGCGTCAGCGGGGCCGTCAGCGAATGATCAAGGGCCGACCCACCGCCGCCGGCCTCTGGCGGGCGGCACCGGTGACGACCAGCATCATGGTGGTGGCGGGCCTTGCCTTCCTCGCCGGTCGAATATCGACGGCGCTCGAAGCCGACTTGCTGAGGAGCTTCGCCCAGTTCAACGCCTTGGTCGGCGAGGGGCAGTGGTACCGGATCATCACCCCGGTGCTGCTCCACGGCTCGATTGCCCACATCTTCTTCAATATGTTCGCCCTCTACCAGTTGGGTCCGGCGGTCGAGCAACGGTCGGGTGCCGGCTCCTACCTGGGGCTTTACCTGTCGGCGGCGGCCTGGGGGGGAGCGCTTGCATACCGGTTGGGAGGACTCGAAGACGTCCTCATTGGCGCCTCCGGGGCGGTCTTTGGTCTTTTCGGGCTCTGGCTCCACTCCGCTTTCCGTCTACGCGACACCGCCTTTGGTCGCAATCTCCTGTCGAGCCTCTGGGTGTCGCTCCTCCTCAATGCCGCCCTCCCTTTTGTCCTCCCCGGGATCTCTTGGCAGGGCCATCTCGGTGGACTGGTGGCCGGCGTCATCACCGGCGAACTGTGGTCAAGGGTGAAAAGACCGCAAAGACCACTGGTTTCACTGGCGATGGCGGTGGTCGCGGTGCTGGCCGTCATGTCCTAGCGACACCCTGACCGATAGGGGTCCGCTCCCTCTCTTGTGGGGGGCGTTGTGCCTCTCCTCGAGCGACTACGGTAGAGAATCACATCCATGTCGTTCGCCCACCTCCACCTCCATACCGAATATTCCATGCTGGACGGGGCGGCCCGGGTCGGGGATGTGGTGGCTGCGGCAGCCAAAGACGGGCAGCCGGCGGTGGCGATCACCGACCATGGGGTCCTTTACGGGGTGGTCGACTTCTATCAGGCGGCCACCGGCGCGGGCATCAAGCCGATCATCGGGATCGAGGCATATGTGGCCGAGGGCTCCCGTTTCGATCGACCCCGGGCAACGGAAAACGTGAGGATGCACATGACTCTGCTGGCGGTCAGCCAGACCGGGTACCGCAACCTGATGAAGCTTTCCTCTCTCGCCTACCTGGAGGGCTACTACTACAAGCCTCGGGTCGATTCGGAGCTCCTCGCCCGATACGCCGAAGGGATCGTCGCCACCTCCGGATGTCTGAGTGGCCCGGTCAGCCGCCATCTCGCCCCCGATGCCAGCCGCGAGGAGGGAAATGCCCGGGCGGTGCGCGACTTCGACGCCGCCCTCAAGGCGGCCGCCCACTATCAGGACATCTTTGGGCGGGAGAACTTCTTCATCGAGGTCCAGGACCACGGCCTCGAAGCCCAGCGCCGGATCATGGGGGATCTGCTCGAGATCTCGGCCCGAACCGGGGCGCCCCTTCTGGCCACTAACGACGCCCACTACACCCGCAGGGAAGAGGCCGACGCCCACGACGTCCTGCTCTGCATCCAGACCGGTACGAATCGTGATGATCCCAACCGCCTTCGATTCGACGGCAAGGACTTCTACCTGAAATCGGCCGACGAGATGCGGCGGATCTTCCCCACCGACCTGTATCCGGGCGCCTGCGACAACACATTGCTAATCGCCGAACGGGCCGAGGTGTCCCTCGAGTTCGGGCGATATCTGCTACCCCAATTCCCGGTGCCGGCCGGCCACACCGAGGGCTCGTATCTCGAACACCTGGTGTGGGAAGGGGCCCGTCGCCGTTACGGCGAGTCACCTTCGGAGGAAGTGACCGAGCGGATCGGCACCGAGCTTTCGATCATCAACGAGATGGGATTCCCCGCCTACTTCCTGATCGTGTACGACCTGATCCGGTTTGCCCGAGAACGGCGTATCCGGGTTGGTCCCGGGCGGGGCTCGGCCGCCGGGTCGATCGTCGCCTATTGCCTGCAGATTACCGACCTCGACCCACTCGCCTACGGGCTGATCTTCGAGCGATTCCTCAACCCGGGACGCAAAGAGATGCCCGACATCGACATGGACTTCGACGAGCGCTATCGGGCGGACGTGATCCGGTATGCCGCCGAGAAGTACGGATCCGATCGGGTCGCCCAGATCATCACGTTTTCGACCATCAAAGGCAAGCAGGCGATTCGCGACGCTGCCCGTGTACTCGGACACCCCTACGGGGTCGGTGACAAGATCGCCAAGGCCATGCCGCCGCCCATCCTGGGACGAGAGGCCGCCCTCGCCGTGTGTTTGGACCCTCCCGGAGCTGAAGCCGGCCCCGAGGAGAGGGACTTTCACAGCAACGCCGTCGAGCTGCGCGAGATGTATCGATCCGACCCCCAGGCTCGCGAGGTGATCGACATGGCCAGGGGGCTCGAATTTCTCCGTCGCCAAGACTCAATCCATGCCGCCGCGGTCGTCATCTCCCCCGAGCCGCTGACCCAGCTGGTGCCGGTGCAGAGGAAGGGTGAGGACGCCGAGATTGTCACCCAGTACGAAATGAACGGGATCGCCGCCCTTGGCCTGCTCAAGATGGACTTCCTCGGGCTGCGCAACCTTTCGATCATCGAACGCACGCTGGAGTTGATCAAGGAAGGCCGCGGAGCTGACGTCGACATCGATCACCTGCCGGTCGACGATCCCGTCACCCTTGAGTTGTTGCGGAGGGCCGACACCGTGGGTGTGTTCCAGTTGGAGGGGACCGGCCTGCGGTCGCTGGTGAAGGCCCTAGCCCCCGACCGCTTCGAGGACATCGTGGCGCTGGTTTCTCTCTACCGCCCAGGCCCACTCGGCGCCAACATGCATACTGCTTACGCCGATCGGAAAAACGCCCGCAAACCGGTCGAGTTTCCCCACCCTGCGCTCCGGCCATTCCTCGAGTCGACCTACGGGGTCGTCGTTTACCAGGAACAGGTCATGCAGGTGGCCAGGGCCATGGCGGGCTATTCGATGGTCGAGGCCGACGATTTGCGTAGCGCCATGGGCAAGAAGGTCAAAGCAAAGATGGCCTCACATCGCGAGAAGTTCGTCGCCGGATGTGTCGCCCAAGGACACACCGAACAGATGGGGGCCGATCTATTCGACGCCATCGAGCCCTTCGCCGGCTATGGGTTCAACAAGGCCCATGCCGCCTGCTATGCCCTGGTCGCGTATCAAACCGCCTGGCTGAAGGCCCACTACCCGGCGGAGTACCTGGCGGCGCTGCTCACCGCTACCAAGCGAGACAAGGATCGCACCGCCATCTATCTGGCCGAATGCCGGAACCAGGGCATCAAGGTGCTGGTCCCCGACGTCAACGAATCGCAAATGGACTTCTCGGTCTATGACCAGAAGATCCGCTTTGGTCTTTCAGCAGTCAGGAACGTCGGTGAGGGAGTGGTCGAAAAGATCGTGGCGGAGCGGTTGCAAGGTGGCCCATTTGTCGACTTCTCCGACTTCGTCACCCGGGTGGACCAGACGGTGCTCAACAAACGGACCCTCGAATCGCTGATCAAGGCGGGTGCTTTCGACGGGATGGGTCATCCCCGCAAGGCTCTTTACCTCCGTTATGAAGAGGCGCTGGAGACCATCCTCGAGCGGCGGCGCAACGAAGGTATGGGTCAATTCTCCCTCTTCGAAGGAGACGCCGACGACCTCCGGGGGGCCCCGGTCGAGTTGGCGGGCGACGACTGGGCCCAGCGGATCCGCCTCGGGTTCGAGAGGGAGATGCTCGGGCTGTATGTATCTGACCATCCGCTCCTAGCGGCCGGCTTCGGGGTGGAAGGAGCGTTAGAGCCGGTGAGCGGCCTGGTCGAGTTACAGGATCGAGCTCCAGTGGCGATCGGCGGGCTGGTGGGGTCGATCAGCCGGCGGTTCACCAAGAGTGGCGATCCGATGTACTTCTTCCAGCTAGAGGATCTGGAGTCGTCGGTCGAGGTGGTGGCCTTTCCCAAGATTGTCCACGAATACGGCCAGCTCATCGCCGAGGACTCCATTTTGGTGGTGAAGGGAACCCTCGATCATCGTGGGGACGACGTCAAAGTCATTGCCCGTGAGATCGCCGAACACAAGGTCCGCAGCGATGCGGTGGTGCGGCTGAAGATCGCCGCCGGCGCCATCTCCGCCCGGCTGGTGGGCCAGCTCAAAGCGATCCTGTCCAACCACCCCGGGACCTCGCCGGTGATGTTGCAGATGGAGGCGGAGGGTCAGCACAAGGTGCTCCGTTTCGACGACCGCCATCGGGTGAATCGGACCTCGACTCTCTATGCCGAGTTGAAGGAGTTGCTCGGCCCCCACGGGGTCGTTTGATCAGGGCCGGCTGACGCGGGTTACCTGGCCGCACGTTCGACGATGCGTCCATGCCGGCGGCCCAGCAGATATGTCCCCACCGCCGCCGCCACCGCGGCCGTCGAAGTCGCGGCCATCGCAATCGCTTGTTTGGTCTTCCGGGCGAATATGACGACCGGCCAACCGCGGTCGTGCGCCAGATCCTCCAGGTCCCGGTCAGGATTGACCGCCACCGGATGGCCGACGCTCTCCAACATCGGCAAATCGGACACCGAGTCGCTATAGGCATAACAGGCCGCAAGGTCGTATCCCCGCTCGGCGGCCAGTTTGGCTATCGCCTCGACCTTTCCCTGCCCATAGACAAAGGGTCCTTCGATCTCGGCGGTGAAATGGCCGTCAACCACCTTCCCGCGGGTGGCGACTGCCCCGGTCATGCCGAGCGTATCGGCCAGGGGCGCCACGATGCCATAAGGGGAAGCGGAGACGATCCAGGTGTCCCGACCAGCGTCATGGTGCATCCTGACGAGACGCCGGGACTCGGGGCGAACCCGAGCGACGAGCCGGGGCAGCACCCGGCGGGCAACCTCGCTAACCCGCTCAACGGCGATCCCCTCCACGTGACCCAGGATCGCCGCCCGGGTGCCCTCCGACTTGTCACCGGTGTCGCCGAAAAGTTTGAAGGCGAGCGCCTCGGCCGTGAACCGGGCGATGTCGGCCGTGCGGACGAGTCCCTCCCGCCACGCCTCCACCGCGAAGGGGTAGATGGAGGCCCCCGAGATGAGGGTCCGATCCAAATCGAAGAAAGCGGCGGTCATCACCAGGAGATTAGAGGGAGGCCTTCCCCCCGGTCTTCCTGGTAGGAAGGCTCACCACAATGGCGGCCATGCACCCGCCGCGGTCACGAGGCTGGCCAGCGAGTCGAGGTCGGTGGGGGAGTCGGCCACCCAGGGGATCGTGACCAGGGGTGTCCGAAAACGAGAGGCGAAACCGAGGCGGGCATCGCGCTGGCGTTGCGCCTCGGCACCCCATCTGGCCAGATTTTCGACCAGTTCGACCCCGGTGCGGGACGGGATCGGGGCGTTGGCCCATCCCGGAGGCAGGCACCGGTTGAACACCACCGCCGCCGGTGGGGCGGCGACCTCCGGCAGCTCGACAAAGAACCGGACAGCCTCCGCCATCGGGGCGGGGTCGGCGGTGGTCACCACCACCGTCGAAGCCGCGCGGAAATGGCCCTCGATGATCCGGGACTGTCGGGCGACGCCGTCATAGGTGGTGCGGAGATCCATCAGGAATTGGGCCACCCTCGACAGCAGATCGGCCCCCAGCAGTTGGTCGGCAAAGCGAAGGAGCGGACGAGCGCCCCGGTTGAAGAGCAGTCTTCTACCAGGCAGGCGCCCGCCGGTCATCAGCCGCAACAGCGTCCCTCCCACCAGATCGGCCATTTGGGCCGGGGCGGTGAAGAACTCGATCCCGCCGGCCGCCGGGGGAGTGTCGATCACCACCAGGTCCCAGACCCGAGCCTCCAAATAGTCCGCCGCCTCTTCGGCGGCTGCGTAAGACTGGGAGGCGGGGAAATGGGCGGTGGCTGCCCGGAAGAAGTCGCTCTCCACCAACCTTTCTGCCACCGCCGGGTCGGCATGTCGGCGGGCGACCGTCTGCCATGATCCGGCCGCGTCGAGCATCGCCGCCCACAACATCGGCAACTCTCCGTGCTGGCGGGGCTCGCCGTCGAGGTCGATCCCCAGCGCCCCGGCCAGCCGGCGGGCCGGGTCAACCGTGAGGACCAGCGTGCGGCGACCACTCATGGCGGCGCGCACCGCCAACGCTGCTGCCACGGTGGTCTTGCCCACACCGCCAGCCCCCGTCACGACCACCGCCCGTGTCCTCATTCGTCCTCCCAGAGGTCGGCGAGACGAGCGGCCACCTCGCCCGGGGTGAGAAGTCCGAACAGGTAGGGGAAGGTGCGCTCGGGAGGGAGTTGGCCAAGCCACTCTTGCTGGTGGGCGTAAAGCCCGCGGTGGAGGGCGGCGGCCTCACCGCCAGCGCCGGTCCCCATCGCCTTGGTCCGCAGCGGGTCGAGCACCCGGTTGGTGACCACCCGGTATTTGCCGACGAGGTTGTCGGCGGCGATGGCGGCGAGCGTCTCCTGTGTTTCGATTACCGGCAATTCTTCGGCCAGGGTCACCAGAATCAAATGGGTGCCGGTCGGGTCGATCAGCATCTCGGTCATCCACTCGGCCTGACGCCTGATCCGACCGGCGGGCACCAGATCGCTGATGGTGGTGGGGGCACGGAGCAACCCGGCTATCTGACCGGTCGGGGGACAATCGGAGACGATGACGTCGTAGGAGTCCTGGCGGGCTTCCCACATCACCTTGCCCAGGGTGACCACCTCTCGCACACCCGGGGCGGTGGAGGCCAATGTGTCGAAGAGACGGGCCAGTGGACCAAGGGTGGCAAGCCCGGGGATCCCGAGCTGCACCTTTAGGTACTCGACCAAAGCCCGGCTGCGGTCGATGGCCAGGGCATGCAAACCGGGTCCCAGCTCCCGGGGGGCGAATTCGAGCCGGTCGACCCCCAGGTGGGCGGCGAGACCCCCACCCGCCGCCACATCGATGGCCAGCACCCGCCTCCCCTGCCGGTGGTGGGCGATGGCGAGCGCAGCGGTCATCGCCGACTTGCCGGTCCCGCCCTTACCGGAAACCAGTATCAGGCGGGGAGGATCTGTCACCCGGAAAGCGGGATCCGCAGGACCAACTCGGCGTCCTCCACCAACCAACGGGCGGCGCCGATCAACGAGTAGTCGATGAAATCGGTTTCGGCCTGTTCGATGAACCGACGCCGTTCCTCCCCTGCGACCGGTGGTAACCCTCTCTCTTTGACTGCCGCGGCCCTGTCCCGAAACCGTCCGAGGAGCGCATCCACATCAAGTTCTGCCATAAGCCTCCAACCTAAGCGATTCGTGGTGGCAGTGGACCACCCCATACCTAAGGTTTGGGGTGGGGTACAGCCCCCAAGATCGTCTTCAGTATGACGGGGCTGCCGGCCCGTTATCGCCCGGCCCGTTTGACGGGCTCCCTGCCCGTTATCGCCCGGCCCGTTGACGCTCTGCCCGTCGTTCAGCCTCCAGCCGCTCGAGGTCAACGTCGCTTCGGTCGACGAAGCTCATAGCGGCGGCGATGGCGCGATGGCCGGCCACACTCTCGATCTGACTGTGCATTGCGGCGCAGACCTGGCGGTAGGTGGGATGACCGGCCGGCTGGGTTCGCAGCTCGATGAGATGGAACGCCTGGCGGGCGTTCATCTCCATAACAAACCTGATCTGGAAGGCGAACGGCACCACATACTGGGCGACGTCCTGTCCCAGCAGCTGCCGGCTCCGCTCGTACATGTCCCCAGCTCGCTCCATCATTTCGACAAAAGGTGCGCCGACTCCCGCCTCTTCGAGCTCGGGGGGCATCTGATAGCCGAGCCGGGCCGACAGACGCTGCCATTCGATCGTCATCAGCCGGTGCCGTTGCAGATCCCGAAACGCCCCAAAGTCACACATGACGTCAAACCGGTAGCCGGTCCGCTCCATGGCGCGTCCCGGCTTATGCCGACGGTTCGACCGGTCGCCGACCAGGGTGGCGATCACCTCGGCGCGTTCGGCCGGGGTCATCGCCCGGGCGCGACGGATCAACTCGGCGTCGGAGAGCTCCGATGCCGCATAGAGCGCCGATGCGGCCAACTTCACCTCCGCCTCCGGGTCCCAGTCGGTGAGCTCCACCGAAATAGCTCCCTCTCTCACCTCGGCCGGCACTTCACCCTCCTGCGCCATCTTCTCGAGGCCGAGCCGGGTTGAAGCAAGATATTCACTCCATGCCCGGCCGCGATCGGGGAGGTCCACCCTGGTGAGGAAGGAAGGAATCACCTTGCGCAACTCCTCGAGCATCATCACCGAATAGGACCGGACCTCGTCAAGGGGATGGGCGGCCATCCGTACCAGCGCCATCTCGTACGCCTGGCCACTAGCGAAGATCCCTACGTTGGAAAGGGTGGAGGCGGGAAGGAGGCCCCTCACCGTGTCGCACGCCTTGGCCCTGATCGTGGCATTCCAAACTGTGGCCGAGTCGCCCTCACCCTTCGGAAAGCGGGCACGGAAATAGTCCGACATCACTCTCACCAGGTCGGAATAGGTTTTGAAGAAGCCCTCCATCAACTTGGAGTAGTCATCGGCCAGCACGGACCGGGCGACCTCGACCGGGAGGTGATACCGAAAACGATCGCCGAGGCGAACGTCATATTCGATGTAGCGGGTGGACTGCTCGAGGTAGGCCGCCAACCGGCCCCATTCGAGAACCTTGGTCAAGAGATTCGACGCCTGTTCGCAGGCAAGATGCACCCCACCGAGTTGGGCCACTGAATCGTCGCCGTATTCGAAGAACACCCGCTGATATAGAGTTTCAGCCCGCCGCAAGTTGATCAGCGAGTCATTCCCGTCGAGATTGCCGGCGATCGATTCGATCCCGGTGTCCGGATCGGCCATGAACTCGTCGAGGAACAACCGGCGGACCGATTTGGCGGAGCGGGAATAGCGGGCAAACAGGGCCCCCTTGACAACCTCGGGCAGGTTGATGAGGGCGAATACCGGCCGGTCGACATTGGTGAAGAACCGGGAGAGGACCGCCTGTTCGGCCCGGCTGAACTGCTCGTGGTGATACGACACGAAGAAGCCGAGTGTACCGGGACCACCTCTGTGTCCAGGTAGCGTGGACCTTCGATGGGATGGCTTCGGGTCGTCATACTTTTGCTGGTCCTGGCCGGCCTAGCCATCGCCGCCTTGCCGGTGCTGGTGCTCCTCGACCTGCTCGGCGGTGGTACCGGGTGGGGACTGTGCCCGGCCGGTCTGTCGGGCTGCCCGGATCGGTACACAACCGGACCGGTCCTGGCCGCTTACCTGATGCTCGCCTTGATGGTCGTAGTGGCCCTCATCCGGGTGGTCTCCCGGTTGCTGCGCCGGCTCGACCGGAACAAGGCCCTTGTGGGTGGACCGGTCAACGGGCCGAGCTGAGCACTTCTGTCTCGATCTCTGCCTCTTCGCCCCGGGTGATGACCACATATATGGCGGCGATGATCAGGGCGGCGCCCAGCCAACCGCGAGGGGTGAGGCGCTCGCCTAACACCACTGCCGCCGTCGCCACTCCGAAGGCAGGTTCAAGGGCGAGCAGCACTCCGGTTCGGGCCGGACCGATGACCGTCTGCGCCCAAATCTGCAGAAGGAAGGCTCCCGCACTCACCCCGAGGGCCGTGATCAAGAGGGCGGGCACCTCCCGCCCGGAAGGCACCCGCAGATCTTCGATAGCACCCGAGACACCGAACGCCAGGCCGGCGGTGACCAGCAGTTGGGCGGCGGTGAACGGAACAATCGGGTGACGGCTCGCAAAGCGATCGAGTGCGATGATGTGCGCGGCGAATGACACGGCCGCCCCGACGGTAAGAAGGTCGCCGGTGACAAAGGCCGCTCCCTCCCGAGCGGTCAACATCTCCACTCCCAGAAAGGCGGCCACTGCCCCGAGGAGCACCCACGGTCGAGGCGCCGATCGGCGAAGCGCCGCCGCCAGCATTGGGGTGATGATGACGAATAGACCGGTGATCAACGCCGAGTTGGAGGCCCCGGTCGTTACCAGCCCTGCCGTTTGCAGTGAATACCCGGCGAAAAGGAAGCCACCGGCGACTGCCCCGTCGCGCCAGATCGGCCACCCGCGGGGGATGGCAGCCATGGCCAGGACAGCCCCTCCGAGTAAGAAACGCCACGCTACGAAACCGACCGGGGGAAAGCTCGTCACAGCCTCCTTGATGACCACGAAGGTCGATCCGAACAGGAAGGCGGCGACGGCGATGGCTAGACCGGCGAGGGTGGTGCGTTGCAACTTGGCAGTAGATCGGGGAGCGGAAGGGTAGGGGCCTACCCTCGGTGCGATGCAAGCCCAGATGGTGCCCGGCTAACGGTGCAATCGCCTCCCTCACCTACCCCGGCTGCCCGACGACGGGCCAGCGCGATTCTCAAACGGCTCAAGGTCCGCTACCCGGTGATCCGCACCGCCCTCGATTACGTCGACGCCTGGCAGTTGCTGGTGGCAACGGTGCTCTCCGCCCAGACAACCGATGACAACATCAACCGGATCACCCCGGTCCTGTTCGAGCGGTTCCCCACGGCCTTCGACCTGGCCACGGCCAACCCCGAGGAGGTGGAGAGGATCGTTTTCTCCTCCGGCTTTTACCGGCAGAAAACCAAGTCAATCATCGCTCTCTCCAGGGCCTTGGTGGAAAGGTTCGATGGACTCGTTCCCACCGACCTCGGCCAGCTCACCACCTTGCCGGGGGTGGGGAGAAAGACGGCCAGCGTCGTCATGGCGGAGGCTTTTTCGTCCCCGGCGATTGCAGTCGATACCCACGTGCGCCGTGTCACCCGGCGTCTCGACCTCACCGCAAACACCGACCCGGTCAAAATCGAAATGGATCTGCGCGCCCTCTTCCCCGAGAAGGAATGGACCGGAGTCTCGATGCGGATCATCCAGTTTGGCCGCGACACTTGCGACGCTCGGCGCCCGCTTTGCCCCGAGTGCGAGCTGAACCGAATCTGCCGGTGGCCGGGCAAGCGCGTTTAAGGCGCTCGCCCGAAGATGCGGCAAGCCTCGACCGGCGAATCTTCGCGCTCGCCCTGCCGGCGGTGGGAGCGCTGGCGGCGTAGCCTGGAGGGGACTTCAAGAGCCACTCGGGTTCTGGGCGGCTGCCAGCGAACTGCCTTTGGTTTCGGGCAGGAACAGGGTGATGGCCATGGCGGCAAGCACTCCCAACCCGAGTACGTCAAGGGTGCCGGCCAGACCCACCCGGTCGATGAGGAGCCGCCCAGCCCCCAACCCGGCCGCCGAGCCAATAGTCCCGATCCAGGCCACCGTGGTGGCACCAGTCGCCCGGGTTTCGGTTGGGAACAGTTCGGCCCGGTGGGTGGTGGCGGCGGGCACATAAGCGAAGGATCCAAACGACGACACCACGAAGGCCGCCAGGAGGAGTCCGACATTGTCGAGGTGGTACAGGCCGAGCCCCCCGACGAGGGCTGCGGCGAGCGCCATGATGGTCGTTGGCCGCCTGCCCCAAGAGTCGGCCAGGCGGCCCCCGATGAAGAAACCGACTGCTCCCAGCGTCCCGCCCGCCAGGGTGAGGGTGACCACCTGACCGGTGCCAAGGCCGAGCTGTCCACCGAGGCGTTCAGTCACAAATGCGATGCCGAAAGCAGAGAAGCTGGCAGCGAGCAGACTCGACAGTCCGGCCCTCGCGAAGTAGCGGGTTCTCACCGTTCGCCGCAACTCGCCGAAGTGCGACCCGTGAGGCCGGAGGAGCGGACTCTCCTCGATGCGACGGACGAGGAAAGGAAGCAGGAGGATCCCGGTGAGAGTGAAGACATACGGAAGCCGCCAGTCGACTTCAGCCATCGGCAAACCGAGGATGGCCAGCCCCGCCCCGAGACTGCCGGCGGCGGCATAGAGGCTGACGCCGTAGGCTCGCACGGGCGTCGACAGTTGTTCAGCGAGCCAGACGACGCCCAACGCCGACACCCCCGAGGTGGCGGCTCTCACCACGCCCTGAGTCACGCCGTACTGCCACGGCTCGGCGGCTAGAGCACTGGCGCCGCTGGCCACCAGCAGGACGGTGTAAGCCGTTATCAGCGCCCGGCGGCGTCCGCGGCGATCCGCCCACAACGATAAGGCGATCGCCATAAAACCAGCCAGTCGGGTCACTGCCAGCAGCGCGCTAATCGCCGACTCGCCCATGCCCAGCCCGGCCCGCGTGAAAGGGAGAGTCGCGGTGGCCTGCGCCTGGGAAAAGCCCTGGGCCACGCCCACCATCCACATCACCGCCGCGGCCGCCCGGTCTTTACGGTCGAAGCGATCGGTGGGGAGGAGGGGCTGGAGCAGTCTCAACGTGTGGTGGTGGCTGTGGGATGATGGTGGCAGGTAGTCGTGACTCAGTAGGGATCAGGATGGTCCCGCCTCATGGACGATGCGTCTTTGCTTCTCCAACTAGCCCTGGCATTCGGGGGAGGGGTGGTCTCTTTTCTCTCGCCCTGTGTATTGCCACTGCTGCCCGGATATTTGTCAATGATGTCCGGATATTCGGTGGGGGCGGTCATGGAAGGAGCGATCTCCTCCCGGCGCATGCTGCGGGTCGTGCTGTTGTTCATCGCCGGATTCACCGTGGTGTTCGCCGCCTTCGGAGCCACCGCCACCTCGCTCGGACGTTTCCTCGCAGCCAACCTTCCCACCGCCAGCCGCGTCGCCGGAATCGTGGTGATCGCTTTCGGGCTGTTGATCATCGGCCTGGCTCTCTCTAACCGCGGCCTGCTCGGCACGCTGAACCGCGATCTGCGACCCCAAGTTCGTCCTTCACGCCTCGGCCAATGGGCACCACCAGTGATGGGAGCGTCCTTCGCCTTCGGCTGGACTCCCTGCATCGGCCCCATCCTCTCAGTGGTTCTCACCACCGCCGCCATCCAGGAAACCGTGGGACAGGGAGTGGCGCTCTTGATCGCCTATTCGCTCGGATTGGGAGCACCGTTCCTGGTCTCTGCCCTGGGTGTTCACCGCTTCTTCCGTCGTCTGCGGCCCTACCTGAAGCCGATCAACATCGGCTCGGGTGTCTTGCTCACCGCCTTCGGGCTTTTGATGGCCACCGGCAACCTGAACCGCCTCGCTTCGTTGGTGACACAGGTGATTATCAAGGTTCCGTTCCTCGAACGGCTCGCCTCAATCTGATGACCCGCCCTACGTTTGAAGAGTTTCTCGGACTCAGCTCCCGCTACCCGGTTGTGCCCGTGTGGGAGGTGGTGCTCGCCGACCGCGAAACCCCGGTCTCGGCATACGAGAAGCTGGTCGGGTCCCGCCCCGGTTTCCTACTCGAATCGGTGGAAGGCGGCGAACGATGGGCCCGGTGGTCGTTTCTCGGTTGGGACCCGGCCTTTACTCTGCTCTCCCGGGAGGGGAAGGTCGAAGGGGACATCGAGTTACCGGACGGTGATCCGCTGATGGTCCTCGCCGAGGTGGTCAACCGATTCGCCACTCCGGATCTCGACGGGCTGCCGCCCCTCCACTCCGGAGTGGTGGGGTATCTCGGCTACGACTGCGTTCGCTATGTCGAGCGTCTCCCCGACCGCCCATCAGACGATCGCGGCCTCCCCGAGATGGCCTGGCAGGCAGTAGGGGCCCTGGCGGCCTTCGATCGCAATGAGCAGACCCTCACCCTGGTCCGCAACGTGTTCGTGGGCGACGACCCCGCCAGCCAATATCGACAGGCAACCGGTGCCATCTCCGCCGACATCGAACGGCTCGGAAGGGCAGGTCACCATAAGGTTCGACCGCGTCCCCGTGACCTGGCCTTGCCCGCGGTCGTCTCCACCATGGAGCGGGAGCGATTCGAGCAGGCGGTCAACTCGGTGAAAGCATCGATCCGTCGGGGTGATGCATTTCAGGTCGTCCTATCACAACGGCTCGAGGCGGAGTTTTCCGGCGACCCGTTTGCCGTCTACAGGGCGTTGCGGGTCATCAACCCTTCGCCTTACCTCTTCTTTGTGCGGACCCCGGACGTGGCGGTGGTCGGTTCTTCCCCGGAACTCATGACCAGGGTTCGGGACGGGCTGGTCTACAGCCGTCCGATTGCCGGGACCAAGCCCCGCGGCCAAAACCCGGAGGCCGATCGCCTCCTCGAAGAGGAATTACTGGCCGACCCGAAGGAGAGAGCCGAGCACGTCATGTTGATCGACCTCACCCGCAACGACCTTGGCCGGGTCTGTGAATTCGGCACGGTGGCGGTGGATGATCTGATGGTGGTGGAGCGTTATTCCCATGTGATGCATATGGTGTCCGGGGTATCCGGCAAGCTGCGGGCCGGACTGGGACCGATCGACGTGCTGCGGGCGACGTTTCCCCACGGCACCGTGTCGGGGGCGCCCAAGGTGGCGGCAATCTCGATCATCGACCAATTGGAACCGGTGGCCCGTGGTCCCTACGCCGGAGCGGTCGGATACATCGACTTCTCAGGCAACGTCGACACCGCCCTTTGCCTCCGGACCGTGGTTGTGGCCGACGGCAAGGCCTGGGTGCAGGCGGGGGCAGGGGTCGTCGCCGATTCCGACCCTGCCACCGAATACCAAGAGACGATGAACAAGGCGGCGGCGGCGCTCCACGCCGTGGCGATGGCGGCCCATGTCTAACCGGGGTCGCCGGATCACCGGCCTCCACGAGCGAGTCAGGGTGGAAGGCCCAGACGCCCGCAAGTTCCTCGACGGCCTGCTCAGCCAGGACCTGGAAAAGCTCGAACCGGACCGAGCCGTCCGTTCGTTTTTGCTTACGCCACAGGGGAAGATCCGGTCGCTCTTGTGGGTCGCCGGGGAGGGCGAGCAGGTAGATATGTTCACCGACGCCGGGATCGGTGGGCGGGTCGCTTCCGATCTGGCGGCCTACAAGATCAGGGTGAAGGCCATTATCGGCCAGCCCGAGCCGGTGACCACCCTGGTTGGGACACTCCCCGACGGAGCCGTCGCCGCCCCACTCGGTGAGACAATTCGCGGATTCATCGTTTCGGAGGTTGATCTGGCGGTGATGACTACTGACGAGTGGACGGCGATGCGATTGCAGGCAGGAGAGCCGGTCATGGACGTTGACATCGACGACAAGACCATCCCCCAGGAGACCGGCCTGGTCGACGAGGCGGTGTCGTTTACCAAAGGCTGTTATCTCGGTCAAGAACTGGTAGCCCGCCTCGACAGCCGGGGCGGGAGGGTCAACCGTCACCTCCGCCGGCTTCTGCTTGCCTCCAGCGTCGCCGTCCCCGCCCCGGTAACCCTCGCCGGAGATGAAGCGGGGGAACTCACCTCCGCGGCCACCACCACCGACGGTCTCCGCCTCGGCATGGGAATGCTCCACCGTCGGGTGGAGCCAGGTGCCATCGTCAATGTCGCCGGGGTCGACGCCGAAGTCATCGCCTAACCCCAAACCCAGGGTTCCAGTCAACGATCTCGTTGGTTGCAGCCCCAAGTTCGGCAACAACTTGCCCGCCTACCATTCGAGGATGCTCGAACGGATCCTCGACAGCACCCGATCCCGGCTGGCCGATCTCCGCAGTCGTCGGGGGGCAGTGATGGAGCGGGCGGAAGGTGCACCTCCGCCGCCCTCGTTCGAGAAGGCGCTCACCGTGCCGGGTCTCGCAGTTATTGCCGAGATCAAAAGGCGCTCGCCATCACGGGGTGATCTGGCGCCGCTGCTCGATCCGCTTGAGCAGGCCCGCCGGTACGCCGAAGGTGGCGCTGACGCGCTCTCGGTTTTGACCGAGCCCGTTTTCTTTGGGGGAGACCCCGACGATCTCTCGGGGGCTCGGGAGGCTTCCGGCCTTCCCGTCCTGCGAAAGGACTTCGTTCTCGAACCGCTCCAGGTTTGGGAGGCGAGGGCACTGGGGGCGTCCGCCATCCTGCTGATCGTGGCCGCGCTCAGCTCGAAAGAGCTGGCCGGGTTGATCGACGACGCCCATCAGGCGGGCCTCGACCCACTGGTCGAGGTGCACACCTCCGACGAGGCTCGCCTCGCCCTCGATGTCGGGGCCCGGCTGGTCGGCGTCAACAACCGTGATCTGACAACCTTCGAGGTGGATCTGGCCACCGCCGAGGAGATCGCCCCCTACCTAACCGGAGCAACCTTGACCGTGGCCGAGTCGGGAATCCGCCACCGGGACGACGCCGCCCGCATGCGAGCCGCCGGCTTCGACGCCGTGTTGGTCGGAGAGGCTTTGGTGCAGAGCGACGATCCTGCTCGCCTGGTGGCAGAGCTGAAGGGATGACCGGCCGCTCCATCCCGTGGGTGAAGGTCTGCGGAATTACCTTGGAAAAGGATGTGGAGGTAGCGATAACGGCTGGGGCCGACGCCGTCGGATTGGTGGTGGTGCCCGAGTCACCACGCGCCATCACCTATGACCGAGCGGCCCAACTTGCCGCCGTAGCTGAGGTCGAAACAATTCTACTGACCAAAGATCTCGACCCGGAGGACCTCGTCGGCGCGGCCATCGCCACTGGAGTCGACGGGGTGCAGCCCTATGGGCGCCACGCCGGGGAGGCGGCCGCCGCCGCGGTCGAGGTCGGACTGAGAGTGTTGCGTCCAATCAGTGTCGAAGTCGACCTGGCCACCATTCCTATCGGACAGATCCCTCTCATCGACCAACGTGATAGGGGTCTGCTCGGAGGAACCGGGGTGGAGATCGACCGTTCCCTCCTACCCGCCACCGAGCGGGCATACGTGCTTGCGGGTGGGCTCGGTCCCAACAACGTTGCACTCGCGGTGCGTCAGGTTCGCCCGTGGGGTGTCGATGCCTCATCGCGGCTCGAAACCGCCCCCGGCATCAAAGATCCCCAGCTCGTCATCCGGTTCGTTCGGGCAGCCAAACAGGCGTGATCCCGACCCGGCTTGCCCGACCGGACAGCAGCGGACGTTTTGGCGACTATGGAGGCAGATTTGCCCCCGAGACGCTGATGCCCGCCCTCGTCGAGTTGGAGGGTGAGTTCGAACGGGCCTGGAGCGACCCAGCGTTCGTGGCCGAATATCGTCGTTGGCTCACCGACTTTGTGGGGCGGCCTACGCCGCTACAGCCCGCACATCGGCTGTCCGCCAAACTCGGCGTCGAGGTGCTGCTGAAACGGGAGGACCTCGCTCACACTGGGGCGCACAAGATCAACAACGCCATCGGTCAGGCGCTTTTGACCAGGCGGATGGGAAAACCACGTGTCATTGCCGAAACCGGCGCAGGCCAACATGGGGTGGCGACCGCCACCGCAGCCGCCGCCCTTGGACTCGAATGCCAGGTGTTCATGGGTAGGGTCGACATCGAACGTCAAGCACTCAACGTGCAACGGATGGAGCTGCTCGGCGCCGAGGTCATCCCGGTCAGTTCGGGAGCGGGGACTTTGAAGGACGCCGTCTCCGAAGCGATGCGGGACTGGGTACGAACAGTCGAACGTACCCACTATGTGATCGGTTCCGTGGTTGGCCCCCATCCTTTCCCGTGGCTGGTTCGCGAGTTCCAGCGGGTCATAGGCGAGGAGTGTCTCGACCAACTGGGCGATCACTTGCCCGATGTGGCGGTGGCCTGTGTGGGAGGTGGGTCCAACTCGATCGGCCTCTTCTACCCCCTGGCCGGAACCGGAGTCGAACTGGTGGGAGTCGAGGCCGGCGGCGAGGGAATCGAAACCGGGCGACATGGAGCGTCGATCAATGCTGGCCGACCCGGGGTCATCCATGGCACCCGCACCTACATGTTGCAAGACGCCGACGGGCAAGTGGAGGAGGCCCATTCGATCTCGGCCGGGCTGGATTATCCGGGGGTCGGTCCCGAGCATGCCTACTTTCATGACTCAGGCATCGCCACCTACGACACCGCCACCGACCGAGAAGCGTTGGAGGCCGTCGATCTCCTCTCCCGCACCGAAGGGATCATCCCGGCGCTCGAACCCGCCCATGCCATCGCCTGGCTCACGCGCAACGCCCGCTCGCTTGCCGGGAAGACGGTTCTGGTGAGCCTGAGCGGTCGTGGCGACAAAGACCTGCAGACCATCGCCGCTCACCGGCTATGAGTTCCGGACAGGCACAAATCCGGGCCACGCTCGGTGAAGGTAAGGCGCTGCTGCCTTATCTCACCGCCGGACTGCCCCACCCAGACCGTTCAGTGGAGCTCTATGTGGCGATGGCCGCGGCGGGCGCCGACGCCTTCGAGGTGGGAATTCCCTATTCCGATCCGCTGATGGATGGGCCGGTGATCATGCGGGGAAGTCACGCCGCACTTCGGGCCGGGACGACCCCCGACGTGGCGCTTCGCATCCTTTCCCGAGTGGTGGAATCGACCGGCAAGCCCGCTCTGGCGATGACGTACGCGAACCCGGTTATGCAAATTGGTTGGGATCGCTTCGCCGGACAGCTGGCCAACGCAGGAGCCGTCGGGCTGATCGTCCCCGATCTTCCGTGGGAGGAATCAGGTCCGCTCGCCGACGCCTGTCGGCGGGCGGGAGTTGGACTGGTTCAGTTCGTGTCGCCGATGACCGGATCGGAGAGGATTCGTCGGGTGGCCGAGTCCGACCCGGCGTTTCTCTACGGGGTGTCGGATATGGGAGTCACCGGTGAGCGTCACCACGTCAGCCCCCACGTGGCCGGACTGTCGGAGAGGGTCCGGACGGTGACCAAGGTACCGCTGGTGTTGGGAGTGGGGATCACGACCCCCGAGCAGGCCCGGGCGGTTCGCCATCTGGCCGACGGCGTGATCGTCGGGACGGCGCTGGTCAGACGGGTGCTCGAAGCCGAAACGCCGGAAATAGCCGTCCGGTCGGTGGGGGAGGCGGTCGCCGACTTCAAAGCGGCCCTCAACTAGCACCTGTGCCGGAGGCGGGACTCGAACCCGCACGCGGTTTCCCGCAATGGATTTTGAGTCCATCTCGGCTGCCAATTTCGACACTCCGGCGCAATAAGATTTTAGGAGACCAGCGAACCCAGGGTTCCAGTCGATGATCTCGTTGGTTACAGCCCCAAGTTCGGGTCTTGCCGGGGCGGGAAGGCCATGCCGGGGCCCACCCAAAACCTGGGAAAAACAATCCCAGAACCCGTCGAGACCGGCCTGTAACGTGAATCAAGCAACGGCCACTCGAGTCCACATCCTTTGCCGCATCCCCCCACTCCCCACTCCCTGGCTGAGGATGGTCGGGCGTTGACGGTGGCCGTTGCTACCTTTCCCAACCCGGGCCGGCTCTATGGTTGGTACATGCCGGGCCGGACGGAGCGGAAGCTGCTGAGCGTTCTCGATGAACTTGCCAGGGCCTCCGAGGAGCGGCGCCTGGTAGAGGCCGAACTGGAGGCACATCGCCACATCAATGACGATGCCCAACGAGATGCCACCCTCGGGATCGATCGTCTGGAGGCCACCGCAACCCGTGATGACGTGGCCCGATTCGAGCGGGTGCTTGCCGAGCTCAGCGAGCGAATAGGCCGGCTCGACCGAGAACGGCTCACCCTCCAACGCCGTCTCGGCTAACTGCCACAATCACCCACGACGACCCGCATGCCCACTCTTGCCCTGCTCGACGGTAACTCCATCGCCTATCGGGCCTTCTTCGCTCTTCCCCCCGATCTAGCCACCACCTCGGGCCAGGTGACCAACGCCGCATACGGCTTCACCCGGATGCTCATCAAGCTGTTGGGTGACCATCATCCCGAGGCGGTGGTGGTCGCCTGGGATGTGTCGCGGCAAACCTTTCGCACCGGCGAATACGCCGCATACAAGGCGCAACGCCAAGCCGCTCCCGACGCCTTCAAGAGCCAGCTTCCGCTGATAGGAGCGGTCCTCGACGCCCTCGGCATGGTCCAGCTACGAATGGAGGGTTACGAGGCCGACGACCTCATCGCCTCCCTCGCCCTCCAGGCCCGCAAGGAGAACTGGGAGGTGCTGGTGGTCACCGGCGATCGTGACGCTTTCCAATTGGTCGACGAACACCTCAAGGTGCTCTACACCCGTCGGGGGATAACCGACGTGGTGGTGGTCGACGACGCCTACGTTATGGAGCGATACGGGATCCGCCCCGATCAATATGTCGAATACGCCGCGTTGCGGGGCGACAGCTCTGACAACCTTCCGGGGGTGCCGGGGGTGGGGGAGAAGACCGCCTCCAAGCTGATTGCCGACTACGGGCGGGTGGAGGGGATCTACGACACACTCGACGAGCAGGGTCCCCGCCTCCGTCAAAACCTGGCAGAACATCGCGAGCAGGTCTATCTGAACCGGCGTCTCATGACACTGGTCGACAACCTCGATCTCGATGTCGAGTTAGAGGACATCCGTCGAGGGGATTGGGACCGTGACCGGGCCAAGCAACTCTTCGAGAGCCTCGAGTTCTACAGCCTGTGGGAGGACCTGCTCGAGGTGCAGCCGGCCGCCGGGTCACTTTCCACCGCGGCGGTTCTCGATACCGAGACCCGCCTCGTCGAACGGCCCCACGAGATCGAGGCCTTGGGCAGCCGGACTCCGATGGTGCTTGAACCGGTCGGAGACCCGACCTGGGGTTTTGTTTTCTACGTCGAGGAGGGAGAGGCTGCCGCCGTCCCTCTCGATCGGCTCGAACCTCTCCGCGGTGCGATCGCCGACCCGTCGGCGCCCAAGGCCGCCCACGACGGCAAGGCGCTGATTCGTCGGCTGCTCGACGCCGGGTTTGAGCTAAAAGGACTGGATTTCGACACCGCACTCGCCTCCTATTTGCTGAACCCGGCGACCCGCGAATATGGCCTCGCCCCGGTGGCCGCCCGCTATCTCAAGGTGGAGGTCGAATCGGCCGACCGGGCATCAGGGCCAGGCTCGCAGGGGACCCTCGACCTCACCGGGGGACCCGATCTTGACGCCGCCGGCCGGCGAGTCGAGGCAATCGCCCGGCTCGGGGTAGCCCTCCAGGCCGAGCTCGACGCCCGTGACGAACTGGAGCTGTTCCAGCGCTTCGAGTTACCACTGGTGCCGGTCCTCGCTCGGATGGAACATGCCGGGATCGGGGTCGACCGCGAATACCTGGAAGAGCTGGGGGCCGATCTCCGCACCCGCCTGTCCGAGTTAGAGCGACGGATCCACCAGGAGGCCGGCGAGGCCTTCAACGTCAACTCGACCAACCAGCTCAGAGAAGTGCTTTACCAGCGGTTAGGCCTACCGGTGCTCAAGAAGACTTCGACCGGGGCACCTTCGACCGACGCCTCGGTGCTCGAGAAGCTCGCCGAGTCGCACCCGATCGTCGCCCACCTCCTGCAATACCGAGAGCTGGAGAAGCTTCGCTCCACCTACGTGGACGGATATCTTCCCCTGATCACCAGGGACGGGCGCATCCACACCCGTTTCAACCAGATGGCTGCCACCACCGGGCGACTTTCCTCCGACACTCCCAACTTGCAGAACATCCCCGTTCGATCGGAAACCGGTAAGACCGTGCGGCGCGCCTTCGTTCCCCGACCCGGGTGGACCTTCCTGGTGGCCGACTACAGCCAGATCGAGTTGCGGGTCTTGGCCCACATGAGTCGAGACCCGGGCCTGGTCGAAGCCTTCACCTCCGACACCGACATCCACACCGCCACCGCCGCCCGGGTATTCGCGGTTCCGCCGGAGATGGTCAGCACCGAGATGCGGCGCCGGGCCAAGACCATCAACTTCGGCCTTCTCTACGGAATGGAGGCGTTTGGCCTGGCCGACCGGTTGGGCATCACCCGCGATGAGGCCCGTCACCACATCGACGAATATTTTGCTCAATTTCCCGAGGTGAAAGCCTTCATGGACGGAGTGGTCACCCAGGCTCGCAACCAGGGGTACACCACAACCCTGTTCGGGAGGAGGCGCTACCTGCCTGAGCTGAAGAGTGACAACTTTCGCATCCGCCAGATGGGAGAGCGCATGGCCCTCAATGCCCCGGTGCAGGGAACTGCGGCCGACATCATCAAACGGGCGATGATCGACCTCGACGCCGCTCTCACCGAATCGGGCATGGAATCCACCGTTCTCCTCCAGGTCCACGACGAGTTGATACTCGAGTCACCCCCGCACGAACTCGAATCGGCGATCACTCTCACCACCAGGGTGATGGAGGAAGTGGTCGAGTTGGCGGTCCCGCTCAAGGTGGACATCTCCACCGGCGGGGACCTCTCGGAGGTCAAGTAGGCAACGTGCTCGGTGGGAGGACGAACCCCGGCTCCTAATCCGCTCCCGCTAACGCTTGCCTCTGGTTTCGGGCCCGGCGTCGGCCGGTGTTACTCACGCCGGCAGGGCCACCGGGCAGTACCAAAAGTCCGACCCCCCTACAGAATCTTTCGAATGGGTCAGATTGACTCGCTCCCTTACCACTGTCCGGATCTTGGTGAATTCTGACAGGCGAGGACCAAGAGCATCGGGGATCGGGCTCCACGGCGGGCAGTGCCGAGAATCAAGCACGAAAAGCCGACTTTGCACTATCCATCGTGAGCTGCGCGTGGGCTCTGTTAGAGTTACCTCAATCCCGGGCTCTTTCTGCCGGGAGCCATCCCTTTCGGAGGAATCACACCCACTCATGTCCACAGACACCGACACCGCGCCGTCTATGCCGGCGCCCGACGAGCCCCTCTCCGTACCGGACGCCTTGTCCGAACCGGGACCCGAGCCCATCACCGAAGAGACCCCCATCCACGGCCGGACGGTGATCGTCCCACCCGACGTCGACTCGCTGCCCGATGACATCGCCGACGACTTCGAGGCGGCCATCGCCCAGACCGTGATCGAATTCAAAGAGGGAGACATCGTCGAGGGGAAGGTGGTTTCGGTTGACGCCGACGGGGCGATGGTCGACGTCGGATACAAGTCGGAAGGGTTGATCCCCACCGAAGAACTTTCCATCCGCGCCAACATCGACCCCACCTCGGTCGTCAAGGTAGGGGACAAGGTCGAAGCCCTGGTCCTCAACAAAGAAGACGACGAGGGCCGTCTCATTCTCTCCAAGAAGCGGGCTCAGTACGAGCGGGCCTGGGGCCGCGTGCAGGAGATCACCAAGGAGGGCGGGGCCGTCAAAGGCACCGTTATCGAGGTGGTCAAAGGCGGCCTGATCGTTGACATCGGTCTGCGGGGCTTCCTCCCCG
>JBQTHI010000170.1:0-17153 GCA_052390035.1 Actinomycetota bacterium
GCGATCGACCCAGCCCTGGCAAATGAGCCGCTTATATTCCCTGACGAGGCGGTGCTCGCCAAGGCATACGGCGTGAGGTCATTCACCGAAGAGGAGGAGCAGACCGTGGCCGAGGCGTTCGCCGCCGCCACCGGCGTCTGATGACGACGGCGGCTCTGAATTCTCCTTCGGCGGTTGAGCTGGAGGGGATCACCAAACTCTTCTCCGACTTCACCGCGGTCGAGGAACTGAACCTATCAATCGACGACGGTCATTTTTTCGCCCTGCTCGGCCCGAGCGGCTGTGGGAAGACGACGACGCTGCGGATGATCGGAGGTTTTGAGGAGCCCACCACCGGCACCATCAGGCTGCACGGTGAGGACGTGACCGGCCGCAAGCCTTACAAGCGGTTGGTCAACACGGTCTTTCAGAGTTACGCACTCTTCCCTCATCTGAACATTTTCGAGAACGTCGCCTTCGGACTCAGGCGTCGAGAAATAGACGACGGCGAGGTGAAACGCCGAGTGGGCGAGATGCTGGACCTGGTGCAGCTCGCCGGGCGCGAAGGCCGCATGCCCCGCCAGCTTTCGGGTGGTCAACAGCAACGGGTGGCCCTCGCCCGGGCCTTGGTAAACCATCCCCGGGTACTCCTGCTGGACGAGCCGCTCGGGGCGCTCGATCTCAAGCTCCGCAAGGAGATGCAGATCGAGCTGAAGAGGATCCAACAGGAGGTGGGGATCACCTTCATTCATGTCACGCACGATCAGGAGGAGGCCATGACCATGGCCGACACGATCGCCGTCATGAACAAGGGGCGGATCGAGCGATTGGGTGCTCCCAGTGAGATCTACGAAGATCCTCGCACCCCTTTCGTGGCTGGGTTTCTCGGAGCTTCCAACCTGATGTCGGGCCAACTGAACGGGAACCGGGCGGCGGTCACCCTTTCCGGTGGTGATGTGATTCATTGCGATCCGGCCCGATTGCCCGTTGCCAGCGGTACGGTCCTTGTGGGGGTGAGACCCGAGAAGGTCAAACTCTTCGGTCCGGGTGACGAGTCGGCCCCGATCAACCGTCTCATTGGCAAGGTAACCGACGCCAGCTTCATTGGGGTCAGCACGCATTACCTGATCCAGGTTCCCGACGTCGGTGAACTGACCGTGGTGGTTCAGAATCTTGACGACCGCCGGTATCTGCCGGGTGAAGATGTCGTTGCCGCCTGGAGTCCCGAGCATGGCTTTGGCGTAGCCCCGTGAGCGTGGCCGCCCCGGTCAGCACCGCCGCCGAGGCCGCCGCCAGCCGCCGCCGGCGGGTTCCCTATCTGCTGCTGCTGCCCGGCGTGTTGTGGCTGACGATTTTCTTCTTCATGCCGCTGATCCAACTCGTCCTGACCTCGTTGCAGGAGGGCTCACTCGAGGCCGGGTACCGGCTGACCTGGGCCTGGCGTAACTACGAAGCCTTGTTCACGACCTACCGGGCCCATTTTCTCCGGTCGCTCGTCTTCGCCGGGACAGCCACGATCCTTGCTCTCCTCATCGGCTACCCGATTGCTTATGCCATCGCCTTTCGGACCGGCCGGTTCAGGAACTTGTTCCTGGTGTTGATCCTGATGCCGTTCCTGGTCCCGTTCCTCTTACGCACCCTCGCCTGGCGAATCATCCTCGCCGACGAGGGTGCGGTGGTCGGGGGGTTGCAGACCTTGGGGATCTTGCCCGGCAACGGCCGTCTGCTCGCCACCCCGATCGCAGTGGTGGCGGGCCTGACCTACAACCTGCTCCCGTTCATGATCCTGCCCATATACGTGGCCCTGGAGAAGATGGACCGCGCCCTCTTGGAAGCCGCCGCCGACCTCTACGGAAGTCCTCTCACCTCGTTCTGGAAGGTGACGTGGCCGCTGTCACTGCCGGGTGTCATCTCCGGGACCCTGCTGACGTTTATCCCCGCGGCCGGCGACTATGTCGAGGTCGAACTGCTCGGCAGCCCCCAATCGACCATGGTCGGCAACGTGATCGAGAGCAAGTTCTTGAACGTGATCGATTACCCGGCGGCGGCGGCGGTTTCGGTCGGGCTGATGGCGGTGGTTGTCATGCTTGTCATCTTCTACGTCCGGTCGGTGGGGACCGAGGAGCTGGTGGCGTGACCCGTTCCCGCTTCCGCTGGGTGCTTCCCACCTATCTCGGCTTGGGCTTGTTGTATCTGTTCGTCCCGGTCTTCCTCGTGATTACGTTCTCCTTCAACGATTTGCGCGGCCGCTTCAACGTTCGCTGGCAGGGATTCACCCTCGATCACTGGCTCGATCCGTTCGCAATCCCCGCCATCCCCCGAGCGCTCGGAACCAGCCTGCTTATCGCCTTCATCTCCGCATTTCTGGCGACCATGCTCGGGACTCTCATCGCCCTGGCGCTGGTTCGTTATCGCTTCCGGGGCAGGGCAGTTACCAACATTTCGCTCTTCATCCCGATGGCCAGTCCCGAGGTGGTGATGGGCTCCTCGCTCCTGGCCTTGTTCGTGGCCATCAAGGTCGCCCCCGGCTTCGCCACCCTCCTCGTGGCCCACGTCCTGTTCAACATTTCCTACGCAGTCGCCACCATCCGAGCCCGAATCATCGGGTTTGACCGCCACTTGGAGGAAGCGGCGATGGACCTGTACGCCGACGAGTGGCAGACCTTCCGGCGGGTCACCCTGCCAATGATCATGCCCGGGATTTTCGCCGCGTTTTTGCTCGGCTTCGCCTTGTCATTCGACGACTTTGTCGTTAGCAACTTCACGTCGGGGAGCGTGCAGACGTTTCCGTTGTACGTTTGGGGAGCTGCCCGCCGGGGGGTTCCTCCCCAGGTCAACGTCTTCGGAACCATCATCTTCGTTGTCACTGTCACGGTGATGCTGGTCTACCTGTGGCTCCAGCGCCGCCCGGCGCGGAAGGTGGCCCGCTGACGCCCCCCGTTTTGGCGCGGCGCGATGGGGCTCTGGCCCCACGCTGTCGTGCCAAAACGGGAGGGGGGTTCCACGGGGCCGCTGGATTCCGCATGATGCCCAGGTGGACCCTGACTCGATTATCTACGTCCGGTCGGAGCGACAGCACGGAGCGATCGGACGGAGGCAGCTCCATGAAGCCGGCCTCGGCCCCGAACAGATCAGGCATCGGGTGGAGAATGGGCTCTTGGTGCCCCTGTCCCCACAGGTCTTTCGGGTGGCTGGGTCTCCTCAGACCGATCTCCAACGGGCCATGGCTGGAGTGCTGGATGCTCCTGGGGTTGCCTACCTCTCCCATCGGTCGGCAGCAGCGTGGTGGAAGTTCCCGGGTTTCTACATGACTTCCCCAATTCAGGTTGTGATCCCTTGGCAGGGCATCCGCACCCGCACCCGGCTCGCAACCGTCCATTATCACCGTGAGTTGCCAGAGCGGCACTTGTGGGTGCGGGATGGGCTTCGGGTGGTCTCTCCGGCGTTGACAATCTTCTTGCTGGCCGGTTCCGAGCATCCTCTTCGGGTCGAGCGCGCCCTTGATAACGCTTGGGCGCTTCGGCTCCTCTCGTACGACCGGATGCATGACCTTCTGAGGACTCTGGCCAAACGAGGGCGGAACGGCATCCGGCTCATGCGATCCCTGCTTGGTGAGCGTCCGCCGGATTATCGACCACCGCAAAGTGGGCTCGAAGCAAGGGTCCAGGCGTTGGCGGCCGATGTGGGCGTGAGGCTTGTTCAGCAGGTCGATGTGGGCGATGACGATTGGATTGGTCGGGTCGACTTCACCCTCGAGGGATCCCCGGACGTGATTGAGGTTTTATCCCAAAGGTTTCACGGATCGATCATCGACCGGCAGGCCGACTCCGAACGATTTGCTCGCCTCGAACGCTCCGGACGACGGGTTTTGAGTCTTTGGGACACGGCGGTATGGGGCCAACCAAGCGAGGTCCGTCAGCAGATTCTCTCGTTCTGGCGCGACAGGACCGTGCTATTGCCCCAGATCGCCGCGCCAGAACGGAGAGGCTTGGCGCTCGGCCATGCCGTTGAGGATCTCGAGGACGACCCGGTTGGCCAGGTAGGCGGTGATCTCCGAGGTGTCGTAGGGGGGTGAGACCTCCACCACGTCGGCTCCGAGAACGACGAGCTCTCGTGACAGACGGCGAATGGTGTCGAGCAGTTGGCGGGAGGTCAAGCCGCCCGGTTCGGGAGTGCCGGTACCAGGGGCGAAACCCGGATCGACCACGTCGATGTCGACGGAGATGAAAACCCCCTTGGCACCGCCCTCCGACGCATGGTCGACGGCTTCGTCGACCACGGCTCGGAGGCCTCGCTCCTCGATGTCGGACATCAGGTAGAAGCGCATCCGCTGCTCTCTCATCCAGGCCATCACTTCGGGCTCCGGCCAGTAGCCCCGCAGCCCGATCTGCACGAAACGATGACCGGGGACCGCTCCCGACTCGATCAGGCGCCGCATCGGGGTGCCGTGGCCGTAGAGCTGTTCGTTCTGCCGTTCCCCGGTGTCGGCGTGGGCATCGAAATGGATTAGGGCCACGTCGCCGAAACCGTGAGCCCGGGCCACACCAGTGGCGTTGGGGAAAGTGACGGTGTGATCACCGCCGAGGATCAGGGGCACTTTCCCGCCTCGGGTCACCGTTTCCACCACGGCCGATATTCGATCGAGTGACAGCTCGGTTTGGCCGGGAACGACGTAAACGTCGCCGATGTCGACCACCCCGAGGGAGCGGAGCGGGTCGATACCCGTCGGGAGATGCGGTCGGTAACCGTCCATCGCCCCATAGTCGGCTTCTCGGATCGCCTTCGGCCCAAAACGGGCGCCGGGACGGAAAGTGGTTCCCCAGTCGAAGGGTGCGCCGATGATCACGACCTGGCCCTCGCCCAGATCGTCAAGACGCCGGGCTGGCACCCCCAGGAAAGAGGTTCGTGAAGCGAAGGCAATGTATTCGGACGAAGCGAAGGGCACCTCGGTGGCCCGCTGCTCGTAGGGAACCGATATCGACTCGTGATCCATTCAGCGGGGACGCTAACCGGCGATGTGACGGCAGCGAGGGACGTTGCTGGGGCAATCTACTTCTTCAGGTTGAACACCACGGTCTGCAGATCGGTGAACTCCTCGATCCGCTGGCGGCCCCAGCCGGTCTCCGTCCCGGCGGCGCCGCCAAACGGTTGGAAGGTCTCCCAGAAGTCGGTCGAGTCGTTGACGATCACCGTCCCGGCGCGGATACGGTCGGCGTACCAGAACGCCTTGCTGACATCGTTGGTGAAGACGGCTGCCTGCAGGCCGAGATGGGTGCGGTTAGCGACCCCGACAGCCGCTTCATCGTCGGCGGCGGTGAGGATCGGCACCACCGGTCCGAAAGACTCCTCTTTCGAAACCAGCGAGTCTTCCGGCACGCGATCGATCACGGTGAATTGGTAATAAAGGTCGGTGGGGAATCCGGACGCCCGTTCTCCGCCCATGAGCACCTCGGCCCCGCGATGGCGGGCATCGTCGATGTGCCGATCCATCTTGGCGGCCACCGGTTCGTTGTTGAGCGGGCCCATGTTGGTGGCGTCATCAAACGGGTCGCCGAGCCGGACCGCGTCGGCGGCCTTGAGGGTGGCTGCCACAAACTCGTCGTGCAGCTCCTCGACGACGATCACTCGCTCGGTGGCGGTGCAGACTTGGCCGGCGTTGTAATAGGCCCCATACACCGCCGCCTCGGCCGCCGCCGACACATCGGCATCGCCCGCCACTATCAGGGGTCCGTTACCCGACATCTCCATGATCGTTCGTTTCAGGCCCATGGCGGCCACGATCCGCTTACCGGTCTCCGACGAGCCGGTAAAGCTGATCCCATCGATCCCGGGGTGGGTAACTAGATGTTCTCCGACGGCGCGGTCGCCGGGGATCACCGACAACGACCCTTTGGGGAATCCCGCCTCTTCGATCGCCCGGGCGGCTTCCAGCATCGCCCAACAAGTGTTGAGGGGCGGCTTGACGATGACGGCGTTGCCCGTAGCCAATCCCGGGCCGACCGTTTCCATCGGGATCATCACCGGGAAGTTCCAGGGGGTGATCGCCGCCCACACCCCGACCGGCCGCCGCACCGTGAACATCCGTCGATTTCTCTCGGTGGTGGGGATCAGATCCCCTTTCATCCGCTTCACGTCCTCAGCCGCGATGTGGAGGTAATCGCCCGACTCCTCGATGTCATCGATCGCTTCGGCTTTGAAGGGTTTTCCCTGCTCGAGGGTGAGGATGCGGGCAATCTGATCAACCCGCTCCTGCCATATTTCGTAAGCACGCCAACACAGTTCGGCCCGCTCGAAGGCGGACCAGTGGCGCATCTCCTCGGAGGCCGCCCGCGCCGCTGCTACCGCCCGATCGATATCGGCGGGGCTGGCAATCGGCACATTGGCCAGATGTTCACCGGACCCCGGGGACCGCAACTCGTAAACATGGTCGCCGGTTCCGGACGACCACTCCCCCCCGATGAACAGCTGCAGTTCGGCGACCACGGAGTCCTCCCTACGGTGTACATCCGGACGGTATCAGCCGCGGCGCCGGGCTACCGTCCCGCCGATGACCATGCAGGGCCCCCGCACCGCGGAATGGTTCGATCGGGCCCGCTCGGCGCTGGTGAACGGAGTTTCCAGCGGCTTCCGTTATCTGGGGGATGAAGACACCCTGGTGATCGATCGCGGCGACGGTGGTCATGTTTGGGACATGGACGGAAAACGGTACGTTGACCTGCAATGTGCCTGGGGTCCGATCATCCTCGGTCACGCCGACCCTCACGTGTCCGGCGCCGTGATCGAAGCGGCGCGGGCCGGAACCACGTTCTCGATGACCCAACGTCGCGAGGTCGAGGCGGCGGAGGCCATCCTCAAGGCGGTCGGCTGGGCGGATCGAATCCGATTCACCAATACCGGGACCGAAGCCACCATGCACGCCATCAGGTTGGCCCGAGGCTGGGGGGGACGAGACCTGGTGGTCAAGTTCGAAGGCCATTACCACGGCGCCCATGACTACGTGCTCTTCACGACCGCCGGCGCCCCACCGGCCCATCTCGGTTCACGATTCCATCCCATCCCGTATCAGGTTTCCTCGGGCATCCCCGACGGCATCCGCTCTTACGTGCGGACCCTGCCGTTCAACGACCTCGATGCATTGGACGACCTCTTCGGTGACTACGGGCATCAGATCGCGGCGGTGATCGTCGAACCGGCCTGCGGCAACGCCTTCGGAATCCTGCCCGAACCAGGGTTTCTCGAAGCCATTCGGCGCCAGTGCAGCGAACACCAAGCGGTGATGATCCTCGACGAGGTCAAGACCGGGTTTCGATTCGCCCTCGGAGGGGCGGTCCAGACCTTCGGGGTGGTACCCGACATCGCCACCTACGCCAAGGCCTTGGGCAACGGCTTCCCGGTGGCGGCGATCGCCCTCGGCGCCAACATGGTCGAAGGGTGGGAGCTGGGGGGTATCGCCCAGGCTGGAACCTTTTCGGGGAACGGGGTGGCCGCCGCCGCCGCACTTGCCACCATCGACCGGCTCGCCACCACCGACGCCTACACGAAGATCGACAAAGTCGGCCGGGCGCTGATGGAAGGTATCGAGCGAATACTCATCGAATACGGGGTCGAGGGCCAGGTGCTAGGGCATCCCTCGATGTTCGGGATCTACCTGGGGGAGGGGCGGCCAACCGAATACCGGGATGTCGCCGGTCACGACGCTCGGCTCTATCACGCCACGGTCGCCGGGATGATCGAACGGGGGGTGATGCCCTGCATCGACGCCCGCGAGCCCTGGTTCACCTGTGCCGCCCACACGATGGACGACGTGGCGACGACCCTGGAGGCTTTCTCCGACGCGATGGTGGCAGCCCTCGCCCGCGCCGGAAGCCTCCCTTCGCACCTCGACGAGGCGGAATAGATTGGATCAGGACTACCGGGCGATTTCCTTCTGGCACGACAGCGCCGGAGAAGAACTGCGGCCGCGTGCGCCTTTGCCGGGCCCCACCGATGCCGACGCCGTGATCATCGGGGCCGGATACACCGGGCTGTGGACGGCCTATTACCTCAAGACCCTTCAACCCGATCTGCGAATCGTCATCGTCGAGTCGGAGATCGCCGGCTACGGGGCTTCCGGACGAAACGGCGGCTGGTGCGCGGGGGAGATCGCCGGCAGCCGCCAGAAAATGGCTGGCGGCCACGGGCGGGAGGCGGTGGTGGCGCTTTGGCGACAAATGTTCGCCACGGTCGATGAAGTCGGAAAGGTGGTGGCCGAAACCGGCATCGACTGTCACTTTCACAAGGGCGGGATCTTGACGTTCGCCACAGGTACGGCCCACTTTCAGAAACTCCACCGCCGCCTGCAATACGAAAGGAGCTGGGGGTTCGGGCCCGACGACTTCACGTGGATGGGACCTCAGGAGATCGAAGCGGTGGCGCGGGTGGCGGGGAGCCAGGGGGCGCTCTTTACCCCGCACGCTGCCGCCATTCATCCACTTCGGCTCGCCCGCGGATTGGCTCGCGCCGTCGAAGACCTTGGAGTCCGGATCTACGAACACACCCGGGCGGTGTCGCTCCGACCAGGAAAGGTGAGGACCATCCACGGGACGGTCAAGGCGGACGTTGTCCTCCGGTGCACGGAGGCATTCACGGTCAACCTTCCGGGCCGACGACGCACGTTCATCCCCATCTATTCGCTGATGATCGCCACCGAGCCGCTCTCTGCCAGTTTTTGGAGTCGGGTCGGGTTCGCCGATCGGCAGGTGTTCAACGACGCCCGACATCTGATCATGTACGGGCAACGTACCGCCGATGGCCGTCTTGCCTTTGGTGCTAGAGGAGCCCGCTATCACTTCGGTTCGGACCTCCGCTCCGAATATGACCGCCAACCGCGAGTCCACGGGGCCATCAAACGGTTGCTGTGGAATCTGTTCCCTGACCTGGGCCCGGCCGAAGTGACACATGAGTGGGGCGGCGCCGTCGCCGCTCCCCGCGACTGGAGGCCGTCGGTCTATTTCGATCAAGTGTCCGGCATGGGCGACGCCGGGGGCTACGTAGGTGAGGGGGTGGCGGCCTCGAATCTGGCCGGACGGACGCTGGCCGATGTAATCCTCTCCCGCGATACCGACCTGGTACGGCTTCCTTGGGTAGGCCACCGCTCACCTCGTTGGGAACCTGAGCCTCTCCGCTGGCTAGGGGTCAACGCCGCCACGATGCTCGCCCCGGCGGCTGATGCTGCCGAACGCAGGTCAGGGCGCCCATCCCGCCTCTTCGCCGCCCCGCTTCGCCGGTTGATCGGTAAGTGACCCGGGCGGTCGACCGCGCTCTGCTTCCCGACACCGCCGACGTCGGTCCAGACGGGGTGTTAGTGGTCGGTGGCTGTTCAACCCTCGACCTGGCGGAGAGATTCGGCACCCCCCTATTTGTTTACGACGAGCAGCACCTTCGTAATCGCTGTCGCGAGACCCGGACCGCCTTCGGCGACGGTGCGGTATACGCCACCAAGGCGTTCCTTTGCCTGGCCATGGCTCGGCTGGCACACGAAGAAGGGATGCGGCTCGACGTGGCCACCGGCGGGGAAATGTTCGTGGCTCTGCGAGCCGGCGTGCCCGGCAACCAGCTGGTGGTGCACGGCAACAACAAGAGCGACCAGGAGTTGGCCGAGGCGGCGAAAGCCGGGGTAGGCCGCCTGGTCGTCGACAGCTTCGACGAGTTGGATCGGATCGAACGCCTCCACCAGCACACCGGCCATGTGTTCGATGTGCTCTTGCGGATCACGCCGGGGGTCGAGGCCCACACCCACCACTACGTGGCGACCGGCCACGACGACAGCAAATTCGGCTTCACCCTCTCATCAGGGGCCGCCGCCGAGGCCGCCTCCCGGGCTCGGCGCCATCCGGGGGTGACTCTCCACGGGGCCCACCTTCACATCGGCTCGCAGGTTTTCCTCGTCGAGTCGTTCGCCTCGGCCCTGCGGGCCGTCGCCGAGTTCGTCCGGACCGAGGGGTTCCCCGAGCTTTCACTGGGTGGCGGGTTGGGGGTGGCCTATTTGGCGGGGGAGCAGGCGCCCACCATCAGCGACTACGCCGAGGTGATCCGCCGGGCTGCGGAAGACGCCGGCGTGGAGGCGCATCTTTCGGTGGAGCCGGGCCGGGCCATCGTTGCCCAGGCGGCCTTAACCCTTTACACCGTGGGGACGATCAAACACCTGCCCGGGATCCGCACCTACGTGGCCGTCGATGGGGGGATGAGTGACAACCCCCGACCGGTGCTTTACGGAAGCGGCTATGAGACCTTCCTCGCCAGGTCGGCGGGTTCCGACCGTCCCCGCCGGGTGCGCGTGGTCGGCAAACATTGCGAGTCAGGTGACGTCTTGGTGCGGGAGGGGCACGTGCCGAAGGACCTGGCGGTGGGAGACATCCTCGTCACCCCGGTCACGGGGGCCTACGGGCATTCGATGGGCTCCAATTACAACAAGGTGGCCAGGCCGGCGGTGGTGTTTGTCGCCGACGGCGACGCTCGCCTCGTGGTGCAACGGGAAACCTACGGCGACCTGGTGCGCAACGACCTGTGATAGGGCGAGCGCGCCTGGAGGAGGCGGTTAAGGGGGGTAGCCCTGCTACCGCAGGAATTCGAAGAGGCGGTCGGCTTCGGCGGCGACCCGACTGCTGGTGGATGCAGTCGGGTGCTCGAAGTGTTCGAGCCGCACCCGGTCCTTGTCGAGCTTCCAGGTACCCGCCACCCGACCATCCACCAGGAAGGTATTGATCGAATGAGGGGTCTTGATATCAAACACGAGGGGTCGGTAAGGCTCGGGGAGGATCTGGGTCCGGCGGGCGTGGACCAGCAACGATGCATCCCAGACGGGGAGGAATCGGATTGGTGACGGAGTATCCGGATCGGGAAGCAGCCCGTCTTCGATGTCGACCAGCTCGCCGGCCTCGGATTCGAAGCTGCGGAGCGACAGCGCGGCCAGGACCGGCTTGAGGGTGTTGACCGAGAGCCCGGTGAAAGCAGCGATGTCCTTCGTGCTGGCGGGCCCGAAGCCCCGCAGATAAGAGCCAACCAGGTGGCCGATCGCCGTTGGCTCGTCGATCTCGGGCTTCCAATTGCCGCCCAGCCACCAGGCGGCCAGGCCGTAGATATCCGCCCGGCGGCGACCCCAGGTTCCAGAAGGAGGCACTCGCACCATGTCCACCCACATCTGGAGGCCGTTCCAAGTGGTTGAGGTGACGGCCAGCTCCTTCATCAGTTCATCGCGTTTGCGCGGCTCCTGGCGAAGCAGGGCAACGAGCTGTTCTAGCGAAGCCTCCTCGTCCAGTCCCGAGTGGCGGGTCGCTCGTTTCCACCACTCTTTCCGGGTTCGAGCGATTGCCACGCCAAACAGGGCGTAGTCCCTTGGAGTGAGTAGATGGATTGTGGCTCGCAGGCTGGTCGCCTGCACCACTTCGCGTTGTTCGAGGGCTTTGGTCAAGTCGTCCCGCTTGAACGAGCGCATCCGCGACCAGAGACCGATGTAACCGGAGGGGGCGTATTGCATCTGAATTCCGCAGATCCGCTCGACTACCTCGGGAATCGAGCCTCCCAGAGGCTCGAGCAGTCCCTGACGAGCGAGGAGTGCCCGGTTGAGCGCACGCTCTCCGAGGTAGTGACCGGCCATCCCGGAAGAGGGTATAGCCTGACTTGATGGCCAAGATTCACGGTGGGCAGATCATCGCCCGGGCGCTCAGGGCCGAAGGGGTGGACACTGTCTTCACCCTTTCCGGTGGTCACATCCTGGCCATCCTCGACGGGTGTGTGCAGGAAGGGATCCGCGTCGTCGACGTTCGTCATGAGCAGGCCGCCGCCCATGCCGCCGAGGCGTACACGCGGTTGACTGGGAGGCTGGGGGTGGCGGCGGTCACCGCCGGGCCGGGCGTCACCGATACGATCACCGCCGTCGCTACTGCCTGGTTCGCCCGCACCCCGATGCTGGTTGTGGGAGGACGCCACTTCATCCGTCAGGAGCTGAAAGGTGGTCTCCAGGAGATGAACCACCCGACGCTCTTTGCGGGCATCACGGCGTGGTCGGCCACGGCTTGGGAAACCAGTCGCCTGGCGGACTACATAGCCACCGCCAGCCGGCATGCCTTCGCCGGTCGCGGGGCTCCGGTCTTCCTCGATGTTCCGATGGATGTCCAGTTCGACATGATCGACGAGGACGCGGTCGCCTGGCCCGCAAATTACCGGCCCCGGTCCGCCCAGGGCGCCGACCCGGGCACTTTGGGTCGGCTGGTTGCCGCGATCAGCGCGGCCAGCCGTCCTGTCATCTTCGCCGGCGCCGGTTCGAGGGACGGCGGTCCCAACCGGCTGGCCGAACTGGCCGAGCTGCTCTCGGCCCCGACCTATCTCAACAGCCGGGCACGGGGTTCTCTCGAATTTGGGCATGTCCTGCTCGGCAACCACGCCCGCAGCCAGGCGATGGCAACCTGCGATTTCCTGCTCGCGTTGGGGGTCGACTGGGACTTCCGCACCAATTACGGGCAACGGGTCAATCCCGAGGCGACCGTCGTCCACATCGACGCCGAGCCAACCAAAATCGGATGGAACCGTGCCGCCCACATTGGAGTAGTCGCCGACCCGATGACGGTCGTTGACCAACTGGTTTCGGGGGGATCGCTCGGCCGCGCTGATCAGGGATGGGTCGAGGAGATCGTCTCCGGCGAGCGGGCCCGACAGGCGGAGTTGTCGATGGAAGCAGAGACGGCTCCCAATTCACCCGTCAATCCTCAACGGTTTGGCCGGGAGGTGGGGGAGTTCTTTGGACGGGAGGCGATAGTCGCCGTCGACGGAGGCGACATCGTCTCCACCACTGCCCGGTGGTTACAAGTCTCCCATCCCGGTCATGTCCTCGACCCGGGGCCGTTCGGAACGCTGGGCACCGGAGCGCCGTACGCCCTCGCCGCCAAAGTGGTCTTCCCCGACAAGACGGTCGGCATCGTCCATGGAGACGGTGCCTTCGGCTTCAACGGCTTCGAATACGACACCTTCGTTCGCCTCGGTCTGCCGGTCATCGGCGTGGTCGGAAACGATGGGGTTTGGGGAAACATCAAAACCTTCCACACGATGATGTACCCAGAGCGAGTGGTGGCCGCCGATCTCGGGCGCCGGCCCTACCACGACGTGGTCGCCGCCCTCGGGGGACATGGCGAGTTGGTCACCGACGCCGCCGACATCGCGCCGGCGTTGAAGCGGGCCGAGGCCTCCGGGTTGCCGGCCCTGGTCAACGTGCATATCGCCGAAACGATGCGGATGTCGTCGAACTACAGCCAATAAATACCCGGTCTGTGCAGGAAAACGCACCGTTTTGGTGCGTTTCCCGTCACAAACCTGTCTGTGGAGGTTTTCGCACCGAACCTCGGTGCGTTTTCCTTCACAACACGAGCAGAGCCACCAGACCGACCGCGTAGCAATAGATGGCGTAGCCGGTCAGCCCGGTCCGCTCCAGCATCCGGAGCAGAAACGAGATCGACAGGTAGCCGACCACCCCGGCTACGGCGACTCCCATCCAGGCAGCTCCTGGTACGCCGCCATCTCTCAGCAAGCTGACCAGCTCGAGCAGACCAGCTCCGGCCACCGCCGGAACACCCAGCAGAAAAGAGAAGCGGGCGGCCTCGGTCCGGTCGAAGCCACGTCCCATCGCGGTGGCGATGGTCACACCCGAACGGGACAGTCCGGGGAGGATGGCCAGCACCTGGGCGATTCCCGTGAGAAAGGCGTCCGGCAGCCGCGCTTGATCGATTGTGCGTTCACCCTTGGGGAGCCGGCTCGCCACTGTCAACACGACACCGGTGACGATCAAGAAAACTGCCGCCACTCTGACAGACTTCTGAAGGGCTGCGACCTGATCCTCGACGAAAAGCGCCAGCCCGGCCGGAAGCGTGCCCACGAACAGTAAAGCCAGCAGACGGCGCGCCGCGGGTTCGCGACCGGCCCGGGTCAGGCTCCAAAGCTCGCGCCGGAAGAAGACGATCATGGCCATAAGGGTGCCGAGATGGAGAACGGCGGTGGTGGCGAGGTCAGGCGGCGCGAGGTCGAGAAAGGCCGGGATCAGGACGAGGTGGCCGTCCGAGGAGATAGGAAGGAACTCGGTGATTCCTTGGATGACGCCCCACACGACGGCTTCGAGCACCGGCGGCACCTTAACCGGAGCCGTTGTTGAATCTGCCTCCGATCAACACCGTTAACGAACCATCTATCTGAGCCGAAGCAACCAGACCAACCGCATTCTCGGGAAGGGCCACCAGGCCGTTGTTGCCGGTGAAACCATCCGTGGAGAGCGTCCTCACCACCACTCCAGGGACAACCTGAGGATCGGTCCTACCCACCACCAAGCGGACGTCCGTGCCAGGACTGGTTCCCTCCGGGAGTGATACTGCCAGCGCCCACCAGCCGGGCGGCACGATGGGACCATGCCCAACGACGGCAGCGGATAACAGCTCCCCGGCGCCCAGATCCACCAAGGCCACCCCTGTGGGTTCGAACGAGGGAAGCAGCCCGGGTGGCGCTTCTCGCCATTCGATCATCACCTGTTCCAGCCACACCCCGGCCGCGATGTCAATGGCGGCGAAGGGACGAGGCACCGTGGGGTTAGGACGCAGCTCGAAGAACAATGCGATCAGAACGATGAAGACGGCCAGAACGCGTCGAACGTACGGAGGGCGACCGAGCCAAAACACGCCTCGAACGTACCGAGCGAATTCGGGATTGGGAAGGGGTTTGGCGGCGAGTCAGTCGGCCGCCGCGGCAGCCGGCGTCGTGTCCGACTTCGCCTTGTCGGACTTGGGGGTCTCCGCTTTTTCTTGGGTCGAGGACGGGCCCTCGTCTGACTTCTTACGAGAGTCGGTCACGTAGAACCCCGAACCCTTGAAGACCACCCCCCGAGGATGGAACACCTTTTCCACCCGCCCGCCGCACTCCTGGTGCTGGCGAAGGGGGCGAGCGGTGAAAGACTGGAAGACTTCGAAGTTGTTGCCGCATTTTTCGCAGCGGTATTCGTAAGTAGGCACGTCTATAACCAGTGGTGAAGAGTCGGAACGAATCTTGATAACCCCGGGGTCGAGGGGTCCATTCCCCCCCGAGGTGGAGACCGCCGTCAACTCCTAAACTCGCACCCGTGGAATGGCTGACCGGCCTCGCAACGCTGGTCGTTGCCTATCTGATCGGAAGCATTGACTTTGCCGTTCTGGTTGGACGGATGAACGGGGTCGACATCCATCAGGTGGGGAGTGGCAACCCGGGGACCTCCAACGTATTACGCACCCTGGGCAGGGGACCGGCCGCCATGGTGTTCACCGGAGACACCCTGAAAGGGGTTATCGCCGCCGCCATCGGCACCTTTCTCATGAGCGAAACTCCGGTTTCGGCCTGGACGTTGGCGGCGGGGTTGGCGGCGGTGCTCGGCCACTGCTACCCGATCTACCACCGATTCAAAGGCGGCAAAGGGGTGGCCACCGGTGGGGGAGTGCTCCTTTTCGCGATACCAGTGGCCGGTCTGATTCTCGCCGTCGTCTGGCTCCTTATCGCTCGCCTAACCAGGGTCGCCTCGATGGCATCGCTGACGGTTGTGTTGCTCTCCGTCCCGGTTTCGATCTGGCAAGGAGTGACCGGATTCGCCCTGGTCTGGATGCTCGCCATACTGGCCCTGGTTATCTACCGCCATCGTGGGAACATATCCCGGATTGTGGGCCGGAGTGAGCGGAGGGTGAGCCAGTGAAGGTCGACGTTGCGATAATTCCCGCCGCCGGCCGCGGCACCAGGATGCGGCCTGCCACTCGTGTGGTGCCGAAGGCTTTGATCACGGTGATCGACCGGCCGGCCGTCCAATACGTTGTGGAGGAGGCCGCCCGGGCCGGAGCCAAGGAGGTCTTGTTGATCGTCGACCTAGATGCCGGCCATCTGATCCAGCAACACTTCTTGCTCGAGGGCCGGCTGCCCGGCCTGGAGAAGGTCAAGATTCGGATGGTCGTGCAGGAGGAACCACTTGGGTTGGGTCATGCCGTCTTCGAGTCGGCCGAGGCGGTCGGTGACCGGCCATTCTTCTGCCTCCTGGCCGACAACATCGTCCGACCGGGTGCCGATGTCCTTCCTCTGCTGGCCCGGGCGGCGGGTTACGGGTCGGCTGTGTGCCTTCGTCAATTAATCCCTGAGTTCCTCTCCCGGTATGGCGTGGTGATGCCTGGTTCCGACATCGTCGAGGGCACCCTTGATGTTGCCGGCGCGGTGGAAAAGCCGAGCCCGACGGAAGCCCCCTCGAATCTGGGGCTGATCGGGCGTTATGTGTTCACGCCGGAGATATTCGACATCCTCGCCAAGTTGAGCCCAGGTCACGGCGGCGAGATCCAGCTCACGGATGCGATCGACGAGCTGGCGAAGAGAGGCCGCTGCCGTGGTTACGTCGCCGAGCACGACCTGCTCGACATCGGTAATCCCGAGGGCCTGGTCGAAGCTACCAGGGTGCTCGGGGCGGAACGATTTCCCGATCTGGCCTGATGCGACCGCTTCGGGAGGCGCAGGCCGACGTCTTTAGCCGACTGCCGCTACTCCCGGTCGTGTCGGTTCCTATCGGGGAGGCGCTGGGCCTGGTCCTGGCCGCTCCGTTGATCGCCGATGCTCCGGTCCCACCGTTCGCCAATTCGGCCATGGACGGATACGCGGTCCGGGCCGGCGATGTGATCTCGGTGCCGGTTGAATTACGGGTCGTCGAGGAGGTGGCGGCCGGTATGAACCCGACAACATCGGTCGATCCCGGCACCGCCATCAAAGTCATGACCGGAGCTCCTTTGCCCGAGGGGGCCGATGCGGTCGTACGGGTGGAGGACACTTCCCAAGAAGGAACCAGGGTGACGATACGGATCGGCGCTCCGGCCGGCACTGCGATCAGGCCGGCAGGCGGCGATGTCACGGCCGGTAGCACCGTGTTCAGCGCTGGGACCCGGCTGACCGCCGCCCATCTGGGGGTGATCGCCAACCTCGGTCAACCCACCGTGACGGTGAGAGCCCGACCACGCGTTGCGCTTGCCTCCACCGGCGACGAACTGGTGCCGGTCGATGGGCCGCCGCTCGGCCCCGGTCAAATCCGCGACTCGAACCGGCCGATGCTGGCGGCCTCGTTAGCCGAGCTGGGAGCGATCGTGGTCGATCTCGGCCCGGTTCCCGAT